>CAYXFI010000697.1:0-1515 GCA_964464205.1 uncultured Cytophagia bacterium | reverse complement strand
AGAAGAATTACATCAGTACAGGTGGGACTCGTTTGATACCCTCGGCCGTGGCACAACGGTCGACAACCCTCGAGCGATCCACGCTTGACTCATTCAGTCGGGCAACGGGATTTGAAGAGGGAATCCACCGGTAGGAGACCATGAGAAAGAAAGCGCTACTGGTCCTTGCGTTCGTGGCTCTGATCCTCGCCGTTTACTTGTACGTGCGGAGGAACGGGCTCGTGGAGTCGGCCATCGAGACGGCGGGTACGCGGGTGGTGGGAGCGCAGGTGGAACTGGACGGGCTCAATCTGAACATCTTGGGCCTGGGAGTCAGTTTCCAACGACTGCAGATCACAAATCCCCACGACACCTGGCACAACTGGCTCGAACTGGGGGAATCCGGGTTTCGTCTCGAGTGGGAACCCCTGGTGTGGAATCGCTACGTGATCCACGAGTTCTACGTGCGCGAAATCCGCTTCAACTCTCCGCGACAGACCGACGGGGCTGTACCGGGGGCTGCAGCACCAGCTGCGATGGGACCGTCTCTCACCGAACGAGCGCGGCGCAGCCTGGAGGAGAAACTGGCGCAGACGCCCATCCCGGATCTCGCGCATCTCGCCCGGGGCGAGATCGATGTGGACAGTCTGATCACCGCCCTAGGGCTGGCCACACCCGACAGCGTCGAACGCTTGCTGGCCCGGCTGGAAGAGACCGCACGGACCCTGACCGCCCGCCTCAAGAATCTGGACCCGCGGCCCGAGCTCGACCAGGTGGCCGAACTGGTGGCGCCCATCCGCCCGGAGGGCATTCGAACCGTCGAACAGCTCACCGACGCCCTGCGCAGAGTACGCTCCGCGCAGGAGAAACTCAAGGCCTATCGCTCACGTTTCGATTCCGCGCGAGTCACCGTAGAGGCGGAGCTGAAGGAAGCGCGAGGCAGCCTGAACCGGGTGGATCGCTGGGCGAAGGCTGACCTGGCCCGGCTCCGGGCGGAGATCGGCCTGCCCTCGCTCGGGGCCACCGAAGTCGCCCAAATGCTTTTCGGGCCAGCCGTTGTGGAGAGAGCTCTTTCGGCTCTCCACGTAGTGGAACTGGGACGGCAGGTCATGCCGTACACCGAGAGGGCGCAGGCCTTCGCCCGGGCGGGAAAGGTGCAAAAGCCTCCACGCGGGAAGGGACTGAACGTGCGGTTCCCCGTCACAGAACGCTGGCCGAAGTGGCTCATCCGGAAGGTGGAGATCTCCGCTGTCTCCTCAAGGACGGATACCGCCCGAGCCTGGTCCGTTTCCGGGCAGATTGAGAATCTGAGCGGAAATCCTCGCGTGCTCGGGAAACCCACCGTGGTCCGGCTGGAAGGTCGCACCACGCGGGGGGCTCGGCTCGCCCTGAACGGCCTACTGGATCACACACGGGATACGCCCGTAGACCAGTTCGAACTGCTAGCCGGCTCAATCAGGTTGGGGCAAGTGAAATTGCCGAGCAGCAAGTACTTCCCTTCGATCCTGGAACTGGGGCGAGCTGACTCCCGACTCA
>CAYXFI010000696.1:0-1524 GCA_964464205.1 uncultured Cytophagia bacterium | reverse complement strand
TCCAAGGGGCTACAAACAGTAGCACCGCCAGAGTCAGAATCCTTCCTCGCATGTCCACCTCCTCCGATGGATGCTCGTACCAAGCAGATCACTCAGCGCTGTACGTGAAACCGATCCAGGGCAAGAAGTAGAGCCGGCCTTCGTCGAAGCGGAAGTGGAAGGCCAGATCCCCCGACACGCGTCGCCCGCAGAAACGCACCCCGAGGCCAGGCCAGAAGCGGCGTTTCTCCGGGTCCACGTAGTTCTCCGCCACAAACATCGAGCTGGCCGAAGCCCTGACTTGCCAGCCCACCACGAGCAAGGGTTTCTCCAGCGCAAACCCTTCTTGCTGCAGAAAGCCCACAGCCCCCAGAGTCAGCGAGCTCCTGCTCCAGTCCCCGGTGGCCACGACGTACAACGAGCGGAGAGGCGCTTCAAGGCCGACCAGGGTCCACAGCCCTCCAACCGCGACGTGGAAGCGCGGCTTCCTCACCAGGCCGATCTTCGGGGCCACGAAAACGAACTGGGCCCCGCCGAAGGGGAACATCGTGATGCCTCCGCCCAGGGTAAGCCAATCGGTGATGCCCGCCACGACGTGCGGGAAGAACAGCTCGTACACACCGAGGTAAGCCGAACCCCGGGGCAGGGTCTTCGCGGTCGGCATCAGGAACAGGCGCACGTCGTCCCGGCTGGGCAGCCCCACGGACTCCGTTTCAGGGCTGACGGGCTTTTCCTCCGATTCCGGCGGGAGCGCCAGGCCGGCGTCAGCAGACCCCCGTAACTCACTCCCGCCAGCAGCCTCCAGGTGGGAGACGGCTCGCACAGGGACCACAACCCTGGCCCCAGCCGGCGTGCGGAGCACGATCGTCGTGCTGTCCCTGCTCACGATGGTGCCGATGAAGACCGAGCCGTCTTTCAGCACGATTCGTACGGTCTGCGTTTTCTGCCGGCCTTCACCCGACTGGGCAGCGACAGGTGCGGTCCACACTGCAGCCGCAGCAGCGCCCAGCGCGGCGAACAGAACGAGCGGGAGAACTGAGTGTAAGTGCGAATGCTCTTTCATCCTCGGAGGCCCCAGCGAGCTGACCGAAAGAACCGCTCACGTCCCGCAGGCGCGAGGAAAACAGCGAGTTCTTATCAAGCGCTGTTGCGACACCATTATCGGAGCCGCTTCCGGGGGCCAAACATCCCGGCTTGAACCAATCGGGTCACCCAGAGCGCACCTGCCATGGTAAACCAAACCCCAGTTCTTTCGTCAAAATCCTGGCAAGCGGACCTCTCCCCGAGACGCCACGGTGCACATGAGATCGTGCATCGCAGGCGATCAATCGATAAAGCAGGACAAAGTCAGGCCCGCCCCGCTTCTTACTGACTAGGGGCGAGATAGTCTCTCAGTGCGACCTCTACCGCCCCCACAAACCGCTTGGCCGCAGCAAGCAGTTCGTCAACCTGCTTCTCCTCGAGCTCCACTAGGTCTCGGTAGTCCCCGATCTGACGAAGCTCAAACGCTCGGTGGAACGAGCGGCTCAGCTCCCTCGGCAACCG
>CAYXFI010000695.1:0-1545 GCA_964464205.1 uncultured Cytophagia bacterium | reverse complement strand
GATGTCCAGCGCGTTGTGGTGCGTGATGAAGGGTCGCGCCGAAGCCCCGCCGTAGATCGGCTGCAGGACGGGGGTCTCCACCTCGATGTACCCTTTGCCGTCGAGAAAACGCCGCATTGCGCTGATGATGCGCGAGCGCTTGATGAAGACCTCCCGGACCTGTGGGTTCACCACGAGATCCACGTACCGCTGCCGGTAGCGCAGCTCGACGTCGGAGAAGGGATCGTAGACGACGCGCTGACCATCCACGATCCGCTCCTTCACGATCGGAAGCGGACGCAGGTTCTTCGCCAGCAGCTCCAGCTGCTTGGCCTTGACGGTGATCTCGCCAGTGCGAGTGCGGAAGACCTCGCCCTCCACGCCGATGAAATCGCCGATGTCGAGCAGTTTGAAGATCTTGTATTTCTCCTCCCCCACTTCATCCGTTCGCACGTAGATCTGAATGCGCCCCAGCACATCCGCAATATGGGCGAAGCTGGCCTTGCCGTGCTCCCGCTTCGACATGATTCGGCCAGCCACGCGCACAGTTTTGCCCTCGAGCTCATCGAAGTTGTCAATGATCTCGCGCGATCGGTGCGTCCGCCGAAACGCGTACGGGTACGGGCTCACGCCCATCTCGCGCAGGCGGGCCAGCTTCTCCCGCCGGATGCGCATCAGGTCATTCAGTTCCTCTTCGTAGGCGCGCCTTGCCTGTTCCACTGTGCTCATTTCCGTCCGCCTCGCCGCTTCGTCTGCGACTCCCTGCGTCCTTCCAACCTGGCTCAAGTCCGGTAAAACTTCGGCCCAGGTTCCCCTGGGCCGCGCCAAATCCCCAACCTCTTCTGTGCGGGCCCGTCTCCCATCACGTGCCAACGTAGACGCGGGGTACCCGCTTCGACACCCAGCAAGTGACCTCGTAGGGAATTGTGTTGAGCTTCTGGCAGATCGAAGCCACACTCACCTCGGCTTCACCCTGCCGGCCGAAGAGCACCACCTCGTCCCCCACTTCCACATCGCCATCCAGCCCCACATCCACGAGGATCTGGTCCATGCACACGCGCCCCACCACGGGATAGCGTCGTCCCCGGATCAACACTTCACCCTGGTTCGAGAGCAGCCGGTTGTAGCCGTCCGCGTAGCCCACGGGCAGCGTGGCGATCCGCGTCCTGCGCGGGGTGATGTAGGTACGACCGTAGCTCACTGGCGTCCCTTCCGGCACATCTTTCAGGTAGATCACCTGCGTCTTGAACGTCATCGCCGGACGAACCGGAACCGACTCAGAGGTGTCCGGGCTCGGGTAGTAGCCGTACATCATCACACCCGGGCGCACCAGGTCGAAATAGCTCTCCGGCAAGTCCAGGATCGCCCCGCTGTTGGCCGCGTGACGCAGGAACCCGCGGATGCCGAGTTCGTCCAGCTCCCGCAGCACCTGCCGGAAACGATTCAACTGCTCCCGGGCGAACGTCTTGTCTCGTTCGTCGGAGGTGGCAAGGTGCGTGTACACCCCTTCGAGAACCACGCCATCCGTCCGGGCGACCTGGGCGATGAATTCCGCCGCACGCTTCC
>CAYXFI010000694.1:0-1549 GCA_964464205.1 uncultured Cytophagia bacterium | reverse complement strand
GAAAGCTGCTGCAAATGAGTCAAGTTTTTGGGGTTCAGGGTTCAGGATTTGTGTGTATAGGTGGAACTCCAAGTGCTGAACCCTGACCACTGGACCCTCGTCTCGGTCTGAGGCCCTGCCTCGCTAGTCGTCCTGGGGTGCAACCTCCTCGTCCGGCGCGTCGTCTTCCTCTTCCTCTGCTCCGTCCTCGGTCCAATCATCCGCGTCCGGTTCGGACGGGGCAACGTCCAAGCTCCCGCTTCGGATCGGAGAGATCGCCCTCCAGAAGTTGAAGCCCGACGGCCCGGCGTTCGCTCCACGCGCCTTCGGCGACTCGCCCATTTCTTCCAGCACGACCTCGCTGACCTCCGAGCCCTGGATGAGCTGGATCGTCCAGGAATTGGGCTCCACGGGCAGTGCGGGCGCCGAGCCTTGCGAGTTCAGCATGCTGAGGAAACCGTCCAGATCGTCGGATGGCGGCGTGTTCGGCCGTTTTTGCACCAACTCCTCGCGGTCGCGGTTGGAGACCTCCCCCTCGGTAAGCTCTTTGGCAAAGGTGCCGGCCAAGTCCACGGGCTCCTTGTCCTCGTGGCTCCTCAGCGTCAACCGAATTTCTCCCAGCTCGGTGGCCAACGTGAACTTTTCCGCCTGCTTGGGAGTCACCAACAGCGAAATGGTTTTGGCGTTGATGGAGTTCTGTCCTTCGGTCCCCTCGAGGTTGTACAGCTCGTTGACGGCGAACACCCTGATGTCCTGGAAAACGGTCCGCACGCCGGTCTCACAGACCGTGCCCGGACATTGCTTCAGGTAGAGGAGCACGTCGACGCGATCACCGGGGAAGATGAGATTGCTGATTCCACTCTCGTTGGTTACCTTCACCGACACGACCCGATAGCCGATCGGGACGTCGCCGGAGGCGCTGGCCAGCCCGTCGACCAGCAGCTTATTCTCCAGGATCACCTCGCCCTGCCAGATCTTCGCCTTGGGCCGACGCCCTTCGACCTCTTCGATCTTCGTGAGTGCTCCCTCGGGCACCTTGTCCTTCGGCCACTCCTCGAGCTTGAGCATTTCGGCCGTGATCAAGTCGTTGGTGGCGATGTCGGCCAAGGCTACGAAAATCTGTTGGGTGTCCGCGTCCGGAGCCGGCGCATTCGAGTCCCGTTTGGCCATCACCTGGGTGATGCCGATCGAGGCAACCAGCCCGCACCCAAGCGCCAGCACCAAAAGCAGCACGGATTTTGCTCGCATCAAGTCCCCCTGCATCTGGCGAGTCGGCCCGAAGCCAATACGCCGCGAGGCCGGCGGCCTACTGGACCGTTTCCCGGCGCATCACCGTGGTGGCGCTCAACGTGTTTCCGCCTAAGAACATTGGCGACGGGAGCCAACTCACTTGATCAAAAGGCACAGAGACGCTAACTGTGACAGGAGCGCCATAAACGGCCGAATCAGGCGGATCCGGACTGACCGATATATCCGTGCCGGAAACCGACGCGGTGACCATGTACTCCTCGACGGCACTCGTGACCTCCGCCGTGGTGGCGCCGTCCAGCACCGCCACGCGCGCCCCTTC
>CAYXFI010000693.1:0-1551 GCA_964464205.1 uncultured Cytophagia bacterium | reverse complement strand
GGTTATCTGCGCCGGACGGATGCACCTGACTTCGGTCGCGAGCGTCGATTGCCTTGTTGGCGGCGAACCAAAGGCAATCATCTGTGATCCGTAAACGAGGCATCTCACGAGCCAGGATCTCCTCCGGAGCGTTCGGCTTGGGCTTCCTTTTCCCGGTTGAGTACTCCTTCTTGGAGACGGAATTGCGATATGTCTCGAATCCTCGGTAGATTGTCGAACGGATCATGCCAATGACTTCTTTCTCCGACCAAGGCCCCTCACACCCATTGGTTTTCGGAAGTCCAACCGCGGTGAGCCGCTCGGCGACCGACCAAGGTGGTTCCTTGGCCGCGATTCGCTCGAAGGCATCATGGACGATTGGAGACCACCGTGGGTCTACTTCGTCGAAGAACGGCCCCTCGGCCGGCTCAGTCGCGGTGGCCGGAAGAGTGGGGACTCGAAGATAGCCCGGCTTGAGCGGCCCCAGCGCAGCCCCCACGTCCCAAAGCTCGTCATGAGCCCGCTTGATCCTTTCCGACCGGTAGCGGTTGCTGGAGGCGTGATGTCGGGCAGCTTCCTTGAGTCGCTCCTCCCAATCCGGCTCGCAGGTATCGACATAGTCGTTGATACATATAGTGCGAAGACCCTTATCCACCGCCAGCCTTACGAGGTCCAGGCAGGCCACTTCGTCGCGGTAGAACCTGCTGCAGTCCTCGACAAGCATGAGGTTCCACTCGCGATCACGAATTCCTGCCCAGACCCGGTCGATGCCGGGCCGCGAGCTCAATTCTCCGGACACTCCCTCATCTGAGATTGCCGCGATGTCGGCATTCGTGACCTCCAAGGCTTCGAGAAACTTTCCGCAGAACTCCTGCTGCGCCTTAATCGAGCGGCGTCGCTGCTCGTCGGAGCTGTACCGAGCATAGACAAGTACCCGCAGGGTCCGTCCCCTCGGCGCCTGGATCGGCGTCCGCACCCAACGGACGCGGACCTTGGGCTTGCGGTCCTGCCGCCGCGACCTCCTCCTTCTCCCGTTCATCTCGAACCTCCATTTTCTCACTGATCACGGATGCAGCGATGTGTGACGTTGACCGTTGCCATTGTGATGGTATCCAAAGCCAGGTAGGCTCCCAGGGAATGCTTTGAAGAAGCCTTTCCCTCTTCGAGGCATGAGTGGCGGCGACTGACGTCTGACGGGCGAACGGCCACAAAGGTGAGCGCTCACCGTGCGACGTAAAACACACAGCCAGCCTATGCACTCCGGGGCGATTGATTCCAGGGAAAGCTTTGCGAAAGACTTTCCCTCTGGAACGCAGGAGGGGCGAGAATTGCCGCCGAGCGGCGGGCCCGCGCTCAGGGCTATGGTTTCAGGCGCACCGGGCTACGGGATTAGACGGGGAGCGGAGAGGGAGGGCCCGGAATGGCGGCTGCCGACCGAACGTAATCGCCCGTTATCAGACTTCTTGGGGACCTTCTTGCCTTTTAGCCGCCCTCCACCGCCGAGAGACGCGTTTTGGGGCGTCGCCACAAGCCGATGCAGTCTCTTGTTTGCCGGGTGTCCGTCCAGCAACG
>CAYXFI010000692.1:0-1553 GCA_964464205.1 uncultured Cytophagia bacterium | reverse complement strand
TAGCCGCCGCCCACGATGAGCGTCACGCCCCGAGGGATGCCCATTCCGCGTACGCGGCCCGCATTGGGTAGTTCCACTTCCACCTCCAGGCTCGGGGGCGACTGGAACAGCACCGCCTGTTCTCGTGGCAGGGGCCGATCGTCCACGCCGCCGCGCCGCGGGAGCAGGCTGCCGTTGGCCACGAAGGCGACCAATCCGAGCGTGGCGAGCCGTTTGCGCAGGGCGTCCTGATCTTCGTTGACCTCGACGTGCCGGCGCACGACGCTTGGTGCGTGCGATCGCGCCCGCAGAGCACGGTCCACCAGATCCGGGAGGTCTTCGAAGAAGATCTGGATCGCTTGCCGGCCCAGCACCGTCCGCCCCCGGGCTGGCAATCCCACCCGGAGACGTAGCTCTACATCGCCTTCGTGAATCAGCACCGATGTGCGTTCCAGGATCTCCTGACCGGAGGCATCAATGAGGATGAGACCACTTTTGCCCGATCCCTGCCAGCGGCGTTCGCGTTGGCGCAGGACTGCGGCTACGGCCCGTGTCAGGAAGTCCGCCAGACCCACGGCCCGGGAGCGATTGGCGTAGAGCTCCTCAGCAAACCCGGCGGTCCGGCGCGGTACCAGCAGCCGAATTCGGCTCGGCTCCGCGAAAGGATCCCCCTGTACGTGGTCAATCACCAGCTCGTAGTCGTCGAAATCGTAGCGGCCCTGGATCTCCTTGTAGGCTTTGTAGCCGCGTCCGTCGATGCGAAGCAGTAGCTGGCGCAACTCCGCAGCGGTTCGGGAAGAACTCATCGCCGTGCCCTCCGCGACGTGTCACCACGACAATTCGATTCACCAACGGGTTGTGCGATCGAGCAATGTTCAAGCCTCAGACTGCAGCTCCGGATCTTGCCCACGCCCCCCAAGCGGGTGGTTCCGGGATCTCGATTCGTCGTCCACCAACGGTCGAAGTTCTTTCGGCTGACCCCTGGGAATCTACAAAACGGGATCGGCAACCCCAAGAATGGGGAACAGCCCGGCCGGTCAAACGGGAGTTACGTCGAGGGGGCAGCAGGGGAACGTGTGGCCGCCTTTTGTGGGAGACGACGCTGCGCTCGTGGCTCCGCCCGTTTCCCCCCGACGGGCACGAGCTAAGTGCAGGGCCTTCCTTGCCGATAACTGCAATGAGTCAAAATGTACCGAGCAGAGTCTTCGACGATGCCCGTTTCCCGGAACGGTCTACGCCGCCCGGACGGGAGCGTTTGGCCAAACGCGCTGGGTGAACATTGGGACGGGGTCGATCGATCCTGAGAACCGCCCTCGAATACGGCCGGATAGGGCGCTTTGCCAACGAGCTGGCCGAAGCGTTCGGGATTGAACTGATGCTGCGAGATCCCGAGGGTGAAGTGGCTCTTCACGCGCGTCCGTCCGGCTGGCCCGCCGCATCCTCCTCGCTACCACGCCCCTTCGATCTCATGTACGATGGCACTCTGCTCGGCCGTTTGTACCTCTCCTCTCTGGACGGTCGGCTCGACCCGCCCCAGGCGGAACGCGTCGCAGGTCTGTTTCGCGAGAGGCTGA
>CAYXFI010000691.1:0-1559 GCA_964464205.1 uncultured Cytophagia bacterium | reverse complement strand
ACGTGGTGCAGCCCTCCGAGACGTCACTCTGGATTGTCGACCGCGTCACCGGGAGGGGGGAACACCGTCTGGAACAGTTCTTCCACAGTCCTGGGGAAGAAGTGGAGATCCTGGAAGAGGGGCGTCGGGTGAGGATTCGGCTCGGAGACCACCGCGCCGAGTTGGTCCTGCCGGGGATGACGAGCCGCCAGGTCTTCGTGCACCGAGCCGACGAGGACTGGAAGCTGGGCTGGTACTCGCCACATTTCGGGACGCTCCTGCCGTGCTACACAATTCGGGTGGTGTACGAGGGGCCCCTTCCCGTGTGGCTGGTTGCCCGGATTGAAGTGCAACGACTCTTCTGAGAGACCGAGGGAACGATGTGCGGAATCTGCGGACAGGTGAACCTGACGAACCGCCGGCCGATTGAGTTCGCAGAAATCAAGACGATGGCCGAGATGCTGGTTCACCGCGGGCCCGACGAGGAAGGCTACCACGTGGAGAAGGACGTGGGGCTCGGGCACAGGCGGTTGAGTATCATCGATCTGTCCACCGGGCGCCAGCCCATCTACAGTGAAGACGAGAGAGTGTGCGTGGTCTTCAACGGGGAGGTGTACAACTTCCAGGAACTGCGGGACTGGCTGGAGCGCCGGGGGCACGTGTTCTACACACGCACCGACACGGAGGTGATCGTCCATCTCTACGAGGAATTTGGACCCGATGCCTTCCGTCGGCTCCGCGGGATGTTTGCGTTCGCCCTTTGGGACGCGAGGAAGCGGGAGCTGTACCTGGTTCGCGATCGCTTTGGAATCAAACCACTGTACTACCTGGAGCACAGGGGGCGTGTGTACTTCGCTTCGGAGATCAAGGCGCTGTTGCCTTTGAGAGAATGGACGCCCGAGCTGGATCTCGGAACGCTGCCGCATTACCTCACGTGGATGTTCACGCCGGGCGAGCGAACTCTGTTTCGGGGCGTGCGTAAGCTCCCGCCCGGGGGCTACGCGCGGCTAGTTCCGGATACCGGCAAATTGGAGGTGCGCCGCTACTACTCGCTGGATGCAATGGAAGAGGACGGGCGGTCAGTGTCGTACTATTTGGGCGAGCTTCGCCGCACGTTGGCGGAGTCGGTCCGACTCCGGATGATTGCCGATGTCCCCGTCGGGGCATTTCTCAGCGGTGGGGTGGATTCCAGCCTCGTCGTGGCCCTGATGGCTCGTTTTGCAGATGGCCCGGTTCACACTTTTTCCGTGGGTTTTGCGGAGCGGGAGTTCAGCGAGCTGCCCTACGCCCGTCTGGTCGCCCAGCATCTGGGCACCGTGCACCACGAGCTGACGGTTGACGCTGAGGATGTTCGCTCGAACGCGGAGCTCGCAGTGTTCCACCGCGATGAGCCGCTCGCGTACCCGTCGGAGGTCGCCACGCTGCTGCTTTCCCAACTGGCGTCCAAGCACGTCAAAGTTGTGCTCTCGGGCGAGGGCGGCGATGAGCTCTTCGGGGGTGACCCGAAACACGTGGCGTAGCGCTACGCAGGGCTGCTGGCACTGTTGCCGCGGAGTCTCCGCCAGTCCGGAGTGGAGAAG
>CAYXFI010000690.1:0-1567 GCA_964464205.1 uncultured Cytophagia bacterium | reverse complement strand
GCAGCCCGCGAAGTGCTGATCGAAAAGGGCGTCGAAGGCGCCCGAATGGAGGAGATCGCCCGCCGGGCCGGGGTGAACAAGGCGCTCCTGCACTACTACTTCGGATCGAAACAAGAGCTCTGCCAGCGTGTGCTTCGCGAGGCCCTGCACGAACTCGTGAGCAGGGCTATCGCTGCGCTTCAGTCCGACGTTCCATTCCGGGAAGCCCTGCGCCGGTTTGTGGCCGAGTACGTGGACTTCGTGGCGGAGAACTATCGCCTCACCCATCTGGTACTCTGGGAACTGGGCCGCGGCGGGGAGAGTTTCGTCCAGGCCTTTCACGAATATCTGAGCCAAGTCGGGGTCACGGGCAACCCGCTGGTTCGGCTATTCCGGGACGCATCCCAGCGCGGCGAGATCCGGCCAATAGATCCAGTGCAGGCGGCTGTGAGCTTGGTCGCCGTGTGCGTGTTCCCCTTCGTCGCGTCGGATGTGCTGCCCCAGATCGTCGGCGTGTCCAGCGTGTTCAGCCCCGACTTTCTCAGCGCACGAAAAGAACACATCGTCGATCTATTCTGGCAAAGCCTCAAACCCGATAAACCGAGCTGAGGTCTACGCAGAGTCGGCGCGGCGCCGCGCCCGCAAGCAGCGGATGCAGGTCCAAGAAGTTTGCAGGCTGGGGATCCATTCATCGCCCACGGAGGCAACATGACGAGACGATTCTGGTACCCATTCCTGATTCTGCCGCTCCTGGTCGGCTGCGGGGGTCGGACCCAGGAGGACGTGTTCACGGGTCTCGCGGAAGGTCGCACGGTAATGGTGCCGGCCCTCGTAGGCGGCAAACTCGTGGCGCTCTACGTGGAAGAAGGCGACGAAGTCTCCGCTGGGGACACGGTCGCCGTCTTGGACACGCTGGAGCTCGCCCTCAAGAAAAAGCAACTGCTCGCCACCATGCGGGAGCTCGAGGTGCAGCTCCGAATTGCTCGATCGAATCTGAACCGTGTGGCGGATGAACTGAGCTACGCCAAGCAGCGTTTCGCCCGCGTGCAGGCTCTCCACCAGCAGGGTGCTGCCACAGATCAAGCCTTCGACGACGTGCAGAACGCCGTAGCCCGCGCCGAGCGCGCCTACGAAGCGGCGCGTTTGCAGCTCGAAGCGCTGAGGGTGAAACGAGAGGAGCTGGTAGTTCAGTTGGAGCTCGTGAACAAGAAGATCGTGGATTCCGTCGTCCTCACGCCGAAAGGTGGTGTGGTCACCCAGCGCCTGTACGAACCCGGGGAAGCTGTGGCTCCCTACCGCCCCATCGTCGAGATCACCCAGACGGACCCGATTCGCGTGAAGATCTACGTGCCGGAACAATTCCTGCCGCACGTCAAGCCGGGGAACCAAGCCACCGTTCGCGTGGACGGGCTGCAGGAGCAACTTCGCGGTACGGTGAGCTGGGTGAGCCCCAGTGCGGAATTCACGCCCAAAACCATCCTCACCCCTGAGACCCGGGCCTCTCTCGTCTACGCTGTGGAGATCCGGGTGCCGAACCCCGACGGAATCCTGAAGGACGGCATGCCCGTCGAGGTCGTGCTCGAGTGAT
>CAYXFI010000689.1:0-1576 GCA_964464205.1 uncultured Cytophagia bacterium | reverse complement strand
GCCGAATCCACCGCCTGGGAACCATCTCCCCGGGAAAGAGCGTTTCCCTGGGCGCTCCATCGGTTTGCACTCCTTTCGTTTCTGTTGGAGCATTCCAACTTTCAGCCTAAAAAATTTTTCAGGCCATCGGCTCGACCATCACGCGATGCGCCATGCCGCGGCCTACGAGGACACGGCTGCCCCGCACCTCGACGATCACCGGGCCGCCGAAGCCGCCTCTGACCATGCGGATTTCCGCCCCCGGCAGGATCCCCATGGAGGCCAGACGGCGGTTGAACCCGCGCCCGCCTTGCACGGTGACCACCCGGGCCAGGGTTTCCGGTCGCAGTAGCGCCAGTGGTATAGAAACTCTTTCCATTGCGTTCGTGAAAAAGCCGACGGCTCGACGGCTCTCATTCCGGCTCCACGCTGATTGCCGCCGCCTCGTCCTTGCGAAGGGTAAGGTTGTAGCCCTTTACCTTGATCTCGACGGGGTCGCCCAGCGGCGCGACCTTGATCACCTCCACTGGCGTCCCGGGAACCACGCCCATGTCCACGATACGCCGCTTGAGCGCGCCAGCGCTCCCAATACGAACGATCTTTCCCTTCTGACCGGGCTTCAACTCATCTAGTGTGCTCATCCGCACAGGTCCTCCCTCTTGCTTTTTCTCCAGGGTCTTCTTGAAGTGGTCCACCCATTCCATCGCCTGGTCCACGTTGGTTTGGCGGTTCCCGCCGCTCTCGACATAGGCGCGAAAGCGCTGTACCCAGTCTTCGCCAGCCCGGGGGCATTCCCTGATGAACTGAATGAAGAGGGCCAGACGGTTGAGCACCTCCGGGGTCATCGCGTGCTCCATCCGGCAGGCGTTGTCATCGGCTATCCCCGGAGGCACGCACAACACCTCTGCCAGGAACTCGCGCATCACCTCGTGGCGGCGCACGATTTCCCGTGCGACCTCGCGCCCCCTCGGCGTGAGCGTCGCAGCCCGATACGGGGCGTAATCCACAAGCCGCTTTTCCGACAGACTCTTCAAGGCAGTGCTGACAGTGGACTTGTGGACGGACACCGCCTCGGCGATGTCGCCCACGCGGGCCGCGCCTTTCTCGGCAACTAGATGCCAAATGGCCTCGATGTAATCCTCCAGTGTAGGCGTAAGGGGCATCGCAGCTGTCACTCGAATATCCTCCAACGGACAAAAAGTTGGAATAACCCAACATCGTATCGGCGAAGGATTCCAGTGTCAACCCCGAAAAAGATTTCTTCGGAGAATCTTTCCATTCAACCCACATTATTCAGCCCCGTGGCGGCGCGGTGACGCCATGCACCCCTTCCAGGGGTTTGAAAGAGGGTAGGAAAGGCCCTTGACCCAAGGAAGGGGAGTGCACCCGATGGGTGAAGCACACGGATGGCTCTTCGAACCCACCTTTAACCGCGCCATCAAGATTCGTCAGGCGGATTTCCGCATCACCTCCGATGCCGGGGCGCTGCTCTTGCGCGAGATCGACCACCGCCTCGGGCTGACGGTCGACCTGGCCGGACGCCTCGAGTCCGTCCACGTCGACGCCACCAACACAACCGACGGGCCGCTACTGGGAG
>CAYXFI010000688.1:0-1585 GCA_964464205.1 uncultured Cytophagia bacterium | reverse complement strand
GTGGCCTTCGCTGGGGCGCCTGTGAGCGACCTCGTCGCCCGGATGGACTACATGACGGAAAGCTACCGCCTTTCTACCCGGCGCCCCACCGCATTGGCAAGACGGCCCACGAGGACATTGAAGAGTACCAACGCCGCTCCCCCGTGTGGAATGCACAAAAGCTGCAGACGCCGATCCTCCATCAATACCAGCACGAACGACGAAGACGTGAACTACATCGAGGTCGAGCATTTGATCCAGGCCCTCAAGGTCCCAGGCAAACAATTCGGGTACGAGGTATTCAAGGACGCGCCCGGTGGCCACAGCTTCAACCGGCTCGACATGCGGATGGCCAAAAGCATCCGACCAAGCCATGCAATCACCGTGTGCGCCTGATTTTGCAACGCCACGCCTTCAGGGCGGAGCGTCCAGGCCTGCCAATGTTCGCGGGCGAGTGGAGGACCTACGCACGCGCACCGGACGCAGCAGAGGCAGCGTGGGAAGTGGTGCACCTGTTCGAGAGACCGCTGTACAGTGAAATCAACTGGAAATACGAGGCGGGGATCGACACACTCGGTCATTCCCCCGCCCTCTGGCCTCCCTACCGGGAGCGGGTCGCCGGCAGGCTCCTGTCGTACGGCCACGACGGGAAACGCCGTCGCCTGAAATTTGTGTGGCAGGAAGAACGGGGTCTGGACAGTCGCACGCCGGTGTACGTTCCGGGATGGCTGAAACGGAACGCTCCGGTCGTGGAAGTCGGACCGTCCGGAGGTGGCTACGAATGGGTCTCAATTGGTGAAGAAGGCACGGGCTACCGGCTCGCCGTTCCGGCCACGGGCCGGGCTCCCGTGCGCACGCTCACTGTGGCAGCTCCCACAAGGTCGGAGAAAGGAGAAGGGAGATGAGACAAGGCATGACGCGTCGACATTTCCTCAAGGTGGCTGGGGCGTGGGCCAGTGTGGCGGGTCTCAGCACTCCGTTGCCCGCGTGTGCCGCTCGTCGCACTCCGAGCGAGTGTCCCAACGTCATCCTGATCGTCAGTGACGACCAGGGCAGCGTGGACATGGGATGCTACGGAGCCACTGACCTGCGAACTCCAAGCATGGACGCGCTAGCTGCCCGTGGTGTGCGTTTCACCCAGTTCTACGTGGCCTCTTCGCTCTGCTCACCGTCGCGCGCGGCACTGATCACCGGGCGCTACCCGCAGCGCGCCGGTCTGGATCACAACGCCCACGGGGCCGATGGCTTGCCGCCCTCGGAGATCACTCTGGCCGAGCTTCTCAAAACAGCCGGCTACCGCACGGCTCTGTTCGGGAAGTGGCACATGGGCGAAACGCTCGACGTGAGCCCCAACGCACAGGGGTTTGACGAGTTCTTCGGCTTCAAAATCGGCTGCATCGACAACTACTCCCACTTCACCTACTGGCGCGGCCCCAACCGGCACAACCTGTTCCGAGACGAGCACGAAACTTACGAATTCGGCAAGTTCTTCCCCGTTCTCGTCGTCAGAGAGGCGGTGCGGTTTCTCGAACGAAACCGCGAGAATCCTTTCTTCCTCTACCTACCCTTCAATCTACCTCACTACCCCCTCCAGCCCGATCCCGAG
>CAYXFI010000687.1:0-1597 GCA_964464205.1 uncultured Cytophagia bacterium | reverse complement strand
CGCGGAATCTCTTGATCGCCGACAAGCACCGTCTGCGGCGCTGCGGAACCTGCGACCGTCACGAAGCCGCTGTCCGCGAACACTGGCTCCAGCGTGACCTCCAGATCGTCCCCCGCGAGACGGGCACGGAGCGGCCACGCTGCCGAAACGTGGATTCGCCTCTCCCCCGCCTCAAGCACAACCGTGGACACATCCGGATCCATACCCTGAAAGCGCAGGAGGTTACGCTGGATCATCTCCGGGGATAGGTCCCAGTGGTAGGCCTCATCGCCCGTAGTCATGTCGAAGGCATCCGGGTACATCCCAGCGTGCTCGGGGTAGCGCGAATCCGGATCCCACTGGATCCGCAACGCGAAATTCACCAGGCCCCGCGCCACCCTCTGCCAGCTCGAATCCCCCGTCGCCTCGGCGAGCTTGCTCAACCCGTACGCCAGCTCCAGCCCATTCCACTGCACCACGCGTCCGAACCAGGCTCCGCTGTACCAGGTGGCCCCGAAAACCGGGATGCTGCCGTAGAGCATCGCGGGCCTGTCCGGCGCAGCCCACAAGTAAAGAAAGGGCAAACTGGCTTCTGCCCAGTAGCGAGCGTAGTTCAGGTAATCGGGATCGCCGGTGAGCTGGTAGCCCTCCAGGTAGTCCCAGATGGCGTAGGCAGCGGCGAGGACGTCGGGAGCGTGAAGCGGTACCTCCCACGTCTGAGCCCCGCGAGGAACGCGGAAGCGCTTCATGAACTCAAGCGCGCGGAGGCCACGGGTGCGAAGGAACTCCGAGCCCGTGATCCGAGCCGCGCGCAGCACCAGATAGGCCCGCCACGCCGAGGTGCCCAGGGTCGTGCCGGGCATGTTTCGCAACGCCTCGTCGCTGACGTACGGCCAACCGCCGTTCTCCTCCTGCTGGAGAGCAATTCCCTCCGCTTGATTCAGCATGGCTTCCCAGACCTCTTCCAGAAATCCTGCCCGGAACCCAAGACCCCACCCCAGTGCGCCAGCTTTGTCTTGTCGGGCGAGTTTTCCCGCCACGGTAGCGAGGGTCTTTCGCGTACCGTCGCCCGCCGGAGTGCCCTGAGCCCACAGCGTGCTGAGCCAGGCGTCCACTGCAATCCTGCCATCAAAGCGCGGCCCCCAGGGATCGTTGAGGACCAGATGCCAACCCTCCGCAGAAGGAACCCACAGCAGGAGCATGAAGCAGTTGAGACCCAGCCGAATCGCCTCTTCGTCTGTGCGCGGGGGAACCGGCGGCTCCGGAAGCCCGTGGCGACGCAGCCAGGCCCTGACTCCCGCCAGGGGCTCGGAATCACGGAGAAACGCGACGGTGGCCCGCAGACGAAGGCTCTTTCCGGGCGCGAGCCGGTAAGGCTGTCTCGTCCCCGGGTCGTATTCGTCCCGCCACCGGGGGACGGTCGGCACAAACAGGCCCATCAGGTGATTCGCCTGATTCTCGAGCGTGTTCGGCGAAGCAAACAGGGGATTGGGAGTCGCGACTCCCGGGGCCCATTCCTGGAGGGGATCCCACTCGTACACCGCGGTCCAGCTTCCCGTCGTGACCGACATCAGCGGTACGGTGACACGGTACGGATGAGGGGTGTACCTGAGGTTCT
>CAYXFI010000686.1:0-1601 GCA_964464205.1 uncultured Cytophagia bacterium | reverse complement strand
GTCGGGAGAAGAAGCCTACCAGACGTTGCTCTGCGGATCGATCCGATCGATGTGAACCAACCGGGTAGCGAAAGCAGTGCGGGAGAAACCGGAGGTTTTGGACAAGGGGTTCAAAGCAGACAACGAAATTGTTCGAAGCATTGGCGGAGTCTGTGGTGTAGCTCCTCCAATCTGTCCGAATCAGTCATCTACTGTACAGCACCAACCATCCCCGTTCCAGCAGGCTCACGAACGTCGTCACTCCGTTCTGGTGAGATCCGCGAATCCTGGTGACCCAGTCACGTTGATCATCCCAGACCAGTCACACTCTGGACCCTCGCAGCGGGGACAGGCCTTTGTCCCCTTGGGAGGGCATAGGCGAGAACGTCGTCTCCAACGCCCCGGTGTGCGCCCCGGCGCGTTTCTCGATCATCACCGGCACCTACGCCCCGCGAATGGGCACGATGCACATGCGCAGCAAATTCCGAATTCCCGAGGAATTCCGCTTCTTCCCTCAGTACCTGCGCGACGCGGGCCACTACTGCACCAACAACGCCAAGGAGGACTACAACACGCCCAAACCGGACGGCGTTTGGGACGAGTCCAGTCCCAAAGCCCACTACAAGAACCGGAAGCCGGGGCAGCCATTTTTCGCGGTGTTCAACATCTCGCTGAGCCACGAGCACATGATCCACTTCCACGAACTGAAGGATCCCGACCAGCTCGAGCACAAGCCCGAGTACATGATCCTGCCACCCTACCACCCGGATCTCCCGGAGATCCGCTTGTGCTGGGCCAACTACTACGACGCCGTCACGGCGATGGACCATCGTGTGGGAGAACTGCTGCGGGCACTGGAAGAAGCGGGGCTCGCCGAGGACACGATCGTGTTCTACTACTCGGACAACGGCGGCGTTTTGCCCCGTAGCAAGCGCTTCCTGTACGAGTCCGGGACGCACGTGCCCATGGTGATCCGGTTCCCGAAAAAGTACCGGCATCTTGCTCCCGCCCCGCCGGGGGGCCGCGTGAAGGAGCTGGTGCAGTTTGTGGACCTCGCCCCGACCGTGCTCAGTCTGGCCGGACTTCGCAAGCCTCCGCAGATGCAGGGGCGCGCCTTTCTCGGACGCTACCGGGAGCCCGAGCCGGAGTTCGTCTTCTGCTACCGCGACCGGATGGACGAACGCTACGACATGATGCGCTCCGTCCGCGACCGTCGGTTTCTGTACATCCGCAACTACTACCCGCACCTGCCCTACGGGCAGCATATCTGGTACCTGTGGCGCTCCCCCGCCACGCGAGCCTGGCAACGCGCCTACTAGTTTTGCTACGTCAGTTTCTGGGTGAGTTGAGGCCAGCTCGCATTCGGGGCATGCTCAGTCGTAAAGAGACCGCCTCTCGCCAAGTCACCAAGACGCCAAGGGAAGGAGAGGGAACAGCCAACAGTTGCACTTCGACTTCGAAATCGTACGTGCCCTTGGTTCGCCTCCTCTTGCGGCGAGAGGTCAGGGACTCCACCGAAAATTCGAGACCCTTCGCTCCAATCCACCAATCTTAAAGCAGATACGTGAACCGCGGTGGCCTGATCCTCTCGGCTCCTGCCGCCAGAGGGAATCCGAGGAGAT
>CAYXFI010000685.1:0-1609 GCA_964464205.1 uncultured Cytophagia bacterium | reverse complement strand
GTGAAGCCGTCCCCCGTACGTGCTTTCGCTCACCACCACGTCCACGTCCTCCATCAGCACGGGATCGCGCAGGATGGGGGCGTTCCTGCGTCCCAGATCGCCGGTGAAGCCAATGCTCACGCCGCCATCCGACCCGTGCACCCGGAGCTCCACCACGGCGCTCCCGAGGATGTGGCCGGCATCGCGAAATCGGGCGGTGAATCCGTTCGTGACGAAGAACTCCCTCCCGTAGCTCACGGCCACGAAATTGTGCATCGCCGCGACTGCATCCTCCCAGGTGTACAGTGGCTCCACCGGCGGCAAACCTTTCCTGGCGTGTCGTTTGTTCACGTACTCGGCGTCCTTCTTCTGCACGTGCGCCGAATCGCGCAGCATCACGCTACAGAGATCCCGGGTCGCTGGCGTCGCGTAGATGTTCCCCGTGAAACCCTGCTTGACCAGAGTCGGAATGTTGCCGCTGTGGTCGATGTGGGCATGGGTGAGGATCATCGCATCGATGGAGCCGGGATCGAAGGGGAGGTTGCGGTTGCGTTCTTCCGCTTCTTTTCGCCTGCCTTGGTAGAGGCCGCAGTCGATCAACACGCGCCGCCCATTGGCCTCCACGATGTGCATCGATCCCGTGACCGTGCGGACTGCACCCAGGAAGTGGATTCGAACGGACACCTCGCCTCCCGCTTTCGATTCGCGTCTCCACTGGAACCCCCGACTGCCGGGCGGTACGCGGTCAGGTCTTGCCAGCAACGAAGATTCCCCCTTTCCCAGGGTCCCCAAGCAACACCCACCCCCGGGACTGTGCCCGCGTCCGACCGGACGTCCCGCGGCCGGGCCCGTAGCGCCACTGTCGTGGTCCATCCCCGGCCGTCGCGGGCAGGCTGGCTCACGCCGAAACCGGAACGAACGCTGCCACACCTCTGCCCAATCGCATCCGGTACGCCTGAGCGGGATCCTGTTCTCGCCTACTAACCCCGCCCAACCGCGTTGCCGCCGAATCTTCGCAGGAGCATCAAAGGCCAACCCGAGTGCGCCCGGCCCGGGATTCCTGCAGGAGCTATTTCCGGCGGTACTCGTACAAGTACGTTCCCCTCACCACACGGAAGCCGTCTTCATTCCAAAGGGCCAGTTCGGGCGGCCTTTCGCGGGAACCCTGGATCGAAGCCACGCCCACCTGCCCGTCCTTCCGGATGGCCACGAACTTGTCGTTGAAACTGATCTTGCGCCCTTTGTTGATTTCCACGATGCGTTTGCAGGCGAGCTCACACGCTTCTTGCGGTGTTTTCCCCTCGCGCATCAGGGACACCACGTAGAAACTGCCGCAGGTGCGGATCACTTCCTCTCCTCGGCCGGTGGCCCCCGCGGCACCCACCTCGTTGTCCACGTACAAGCCGGCCCCGATGATGGGCGAGTCCCCCACACGACCGGGTATCTTGAAAGCAAGCCCGCTGGTGGTGGTGACGCCGGCCAAGTTCCCTTCGGCGTCCACGGCCAGCACGTTGATCGTGCCCGTCGGCCTGTCTCCTTCGGAGTATTTTCCGTCGGCGGGAGGAAACCAGTCGTCGTCCTCGCTGAGGTTCTCCTTCCACTTGAGCCAGCGCAACCGCGCTTTTTCGGT
>CAYXFI010000684.1:0-1612 GCA_964464205.1 uncultured Cytophagia bacterium | reverse complement strand
ATGTCGTGAAGCTCAGTGGGTCTCTACACCAACAGTGCCCTGTGCCGCCAAGAGCCCACAACCGCCCCCGCATGGTAGGCCGCCTGCGAGACAATCGTGTAGAGCAAAAAGGCAGCGGTGGCGAGGGGCTTTCTCTGCGTCAGGAACAGCCCTCCGAGGACGAACAGCAGCCCACCTCCGCCGAGGAGAGGTTTCAACAAAGCTGCAATGGCGAGGATCGACAGAACCGTGAAATTGTTAATCAGCAGGTAGACGGAAACAGGGAAACTCTTCCGAAAGAACACGTACTTCAGTCGTCCATGGAATGCATCCACTTCGACGCAAAGACTCCGGCCGAAGTACCTTTGAACTATTCGGGGATCGTTCAATCCGAACTTGAACCATCTTCTGGTGATCGACCCGAAATCATCCCTCTCGTAGTGATAGACCAACAGATCGCGTCGCACCGCGGCCCTGTAGCCGGAGCGAATCAACCTGAAGATGAAATCCATGTCCTCGCCTATTCGGAGGCTTTCGTCGAAGCCATTCAGCGCGTCGAAGGTTGATTTGTCGACATGCAGATGGCACGTGCTGAATGCTCGCAACCCCACCAAGCCGCGGTCTCCCCCGACGACCTCCAGGCCGGCATCCCCGGCGCTTTTCCAGGAAAACAGCCCGTTCATGGGCGACAGCAGTCGATTTCGCAGGACTGGTACGATCGTCGCGCCTAGACACACCAGATCCTCGTTGTTCCGGAACGTCTGGAGGACTTTCTCGAGTAACTGCGCTTCAGCAATGGTATCGTCGTCCAAGAAAGTGACAATCCTGCCCCGGGCCTGACGCACACCGATGTTTCTCGCTCCCGCCGGACCCCGGTGGGAACCCAAGACGTAGCGAAAGGCGGGACCATCCGGCCATCGCAGGTTCTGCAGAAAAGCGACGGTGCCGTCCCGGCTGCCGTCGTCCACCACGATGATTTCGTACTTCTCCTTTTCGAGGGTCTGATTCCTCAGCGCTTCCAGGCACCGCTTCAGGTGCTCAACACGGTTGTAGGTGGCGATCACCACGGAGATCTCGACGCTCGCGGAGGCGGCCGCCTGAGGTGTGTCACGACGCGAGTCTGCCAATCTTCGCTCCGTAGATCTGCTTGATCAACTCCTCGGTTTCCCGAACCATTCGATCGACCTGGAAACGCTCGTTGGCGATTCGCATACTGTTTTCGCCGAACCTGCGCTGCCTCTCATCGTCGCTCACAATCGCGTAGATCGCATCTGCCAAGCGGTCCGGGTCACGGGGTGGTACCAGATAGCCGTTCACTCCATCGAACACCATCTCGTCCATACTCCCCACCCGCGTGACCACGGCCGGCAGACCTGCAGCCATGGATTCGAGAATCGTCAGGGAAAACGTCTCGCAGCGCGGATCGGAAGACAGCACCGAGACGTCCAAAACCTGGTACACGTCCGGCATATCCTTCCGGAATCCAGTGATGAACACGCGGTCTCCCAACTCGAGTTCGGCGATCGTCTTCTCGATTCTTGGCCGCTCAGGGCCATCCCCCACCAAGAGGAAGTAGACATTGTCCATCCTCTCGAGAATCCGTTTCGCCGCCTGCAAGAAGACGTGATGCGCC
>CAYXFI010000683.1:0-1622 GCA_964464205.1 uncultured Cytophagia bacterium | reverse complement strand
GTCACGCGCGGTTAGAGATCTCTTCTTCACTTTCCTCTTCCTCACCCCATCGAAATCAGTGCCCTTCCTTGCCGCGACCACAGAAGACTCGCGACGACCCCGCCGCCCTCGACGCCAGTGGAATCCAAAGTGAGCAAGCTAAGGGCGATCCACACGGGTGATTTTCACGGGCCGATGCATCCGGCCCGCCAGTCTGGCCCCCAGGTCGGCAAGCTGTCCGGAGAGATCCATGATCGAGCGCATTTCCCCTTCCAACCCGTGTTCTTCGAGCACGGAACTCGCCTTGTTGACGAGCGCGGAACTCACCTGCGCGAGCCTCTCGGCTTTCTCGCTGATCACTCGCAACAAGAATTGCTGGTCGCGCCGCGCGGCCCGCGCGCGCAACACTTCCTCGATCTTGCTCCTGATCTCCAGCGCGGCAAAAGGCTTCGCGACGTAGTCCGTGGCACCGGCTCGGAACGCACGGGTAACCGTCCCAATGGAGGGAATCCGCGCCATGGCGATCACCGGAAACTCCCTGCCGCTTGACCGGATTTCTTCGATCAGTCGGAAGCCGCCGCTCTCTGGCATCCGCAGCTCGACCAGAACCACATCGAATTCGGCCTGGCCAATCGCATCCAACGCGTCCGAATAGGAACGTGCCTTGCACACCTCGTAGCCCCAGCGCGAGATGACATCCGCGTACACGTCCAGTGCCTGGGGCTCATTGTCCACGAGCAATACCCGTGGCACCCCGCGTCCTGACCCATTGGGTCTCAGCTCTTGATCCATCCCTCCCACCACTTCTCGGTTCGGAGCCGCTTCTGTCAAGCCCGGCACGTCCCGTTGGCTGTCGACGCGCTACCTCCCGGACCGGCGAACGCCCCAGCGCAACGACCATGCCACGGAACGACTCGACTGCACAATGGGCACGAACCGTAACCCATTGAGTTCTATTCGCTTACGAGTACGCCTCGCACGCCCGCAAATCGGGCTTTTAGACCCACTGTTCAAATCTTGAACGAGCCTTTACAGTTCTTCAAATGCCGACCAGACTATATCCCTGCGCTCCCAAATCCAGGCCATTCTTAACCTGCTGATTTTACAGGGACTAGCAGACCATGTCGCCAGCGCCAGATTCGGCAGAGGGGGCCGCCAACATCCACCGTCAGGTTTTGAACAAACCAGTAGTGGGCCGGGGATTTGGCTGTTCAGGGTCCCGTTCGCTCCCGAAGAGTTGCCCGAGGCAAATCCATGGGGGTCGCTTGGTGCTCCCGGGGCACAATTCCAGCGCCAATGCGGGCTGACAACAGACCACATCTTTCCACAACCTGATAGAAGACCAGTCCAGCGAAGCAACAGCCAGCTTGCATCCCGACTTCGCGAGCCGTACATTCCGGTGCGCACAAAAGGAACATTCCCAAGAGCTACTCAACTCGTGGAGTCGGTGTGCGGAGAAAGCCCGTCGGAAATAGGGAACACGTCGCTGCCCGCCTGCTCAGAGGAAACGAGGACCTCTACTGGAAGGCCGGCATCGGTGCCCTGCTGGTGCTCATCACCTTCCTCCACTACTGGACCAGCACTGACCTACCCCATGTGCATCAGTTCTACCAGGTTCTCTATTTCCTGCCCATCATCCTAGC
>CAYXFI010000682.1:0-1625 GCA_964464205.1 uncultured Cytophagia bacterium | reverse complement strand
TGAAAAACGCCGGTCCCGTCGTTCAGCAAAATATCCACATTCGGTCCGAAGTTGCCGACCACCCGGTTCACCCGGGAGATCGCAAGCACGTCCAGGTGCCCGTCGCCGTTCACGTCGGCGAGCTCCACGTCCGAGCATTGCGGCAGAGAGTCCGGCAGGCAAACCGAAGTGCGATTCTGGAAAACCCCGGTCCCGCCATTCAGTAGGATCTGCGGAGTCAGATCTTGCATCCTCCGCTCCTGAGCAAAGAGAAGATCGAGGTCACTGTCGCCGTCGATGTCACCGCAGGCCACGTCGACCGTCCACACGCTGTCCTGAGGCAGCGCACGGAGCGTGGCGTCCACGAACAACGCGCCCGTGGCGGTGTTCTCCTCTTGCGCCTCGACAGCGCTTCGAAGGCGGAGCCAGAAGGGACCGTACTCGCGGCGGCCATCCTCAGTGGGTAGAATCCAATCCACGCAGTTCGACCCCGTTTTCCGCCGAAAGACCACGCGCCCGAAGCGGTCCAGCACCTCAACGACGTGTACCTGCCCAGCGCTGGTCGCCTGCGCCGCATGTTGAGGTAACGGCAACCGCAGTCGCAGGGTACCCGCAGGGGCGGTTTCGTCCGCGAGGCGGACAAGGACCGGTTTCCCGGACGTCAGGGCTTCGGAAAGCGCTGTTTCGATTGCGGTGTCCGCCGCCGAAACGCTGCCCGCGACCACGAACGAAATCACTACACTAAGAATTCGACCACGTATCACGGCGTCCCTCCTCTTTCGCGTTAGGTGACTTATTGTACGAGCTCCGCGCGTTGCCAGGAGCCACATCCGACCGCGCAGTCGGGACAGAAGTCCCCTCCACAGCGTTTTCCCAAGCATCGGTCGGCAGTCGGGGCTGGAGCCCCCTGCTACAAGGTGTTCACCGCACCAGAACCACTTTCTGTACTGCCGTTTGCCCTCCTGCCTGCAGGCGCACCAGGTAAACGCCGCTGGGCAGGGGCTGGCCTGCCTCGTCCGTGCCGTCCCAGCAAAAGCTGTGAATCCCTCCCGGCTTCCAACCCCGGTCCAAGCTTCGAACCTTTTGGCCGCGCGTATTGTAAACGTGAAGTCGAACCAACGCCGGGCGCTCAAGCTGGACCACCAGACGGGTCGCGCTGTTGAACGGATTCGGGTAAGCGCGCAGAAGGAACGGCGCCTTCTCTGTCGAGGTCTCCCCCTGAACCACCCCTGAGGGAACCGCCTCGTTGCGAAGAATCAGCACCCCAGCGGGGCCGTCGGCGACGTAGACCAGGTCGGTGTCGGCGACCACAGCCATCGCCAACCCAGGCGTGTCGAAGTAGCCCACTTCCACCGGATTCGCGGGATCACGAACGTCCAGAACGCGAAGCCCCCGGGCCGAAGCAGCCACGTACAGGAAAGGACCACTCGTCGCGATTCCGTAGCAGGCGGTTCCCAGCTCGTACGTCGCTTTTTCCACAGGATTGGCTGGATCGTTGACGTCGACGATGCTTAACAAGCCGCTCGGGTAGCGATCCGCCAGAAAAGCGAAGCTTCCGCACACGGCTACACCCCCAGCCAGGGCTGTGGTCACCAGGTGTCCAACGCGCTTCGGTGAGGTTGGGCCGTGGACATCCAGAATTTGCA
>CAYXFI010000681.1:0-1629 GCA_964464205.1 uncultured Cytophagia bacterium | reverse complement strand
TGGCGGCTTCAGAACGAGGTCTTGGTGTGTCTCTCGTGACCGGGCTGCAGTAGTTTGACCGCGCCGTACGGGAGCGTTTTGGGGGCTTCCCCTTTTCGGGTAGTGAGCGGGGCGGTGGCTTTGCGACTCTGCGGCTTGGCGAGAGGCGCCGTTTTGTGGCTCGTCCAGGATCGGGAGGATGTTGTCATGCGAATGGGCGTTGAGTTCCGCAACTCGGTTAGATTGGGTCTGCTCGGCGCGATACTGACGGGAGGCGTGATGGCTGGAACGCTCATCAGCGGCTGCGGAAAGGAACCGTACCGGAACCCGAACCTGCCGATCGAACAGAGGATCGAAGACCTTCTCAACCGAATGACGCTCGAAGAGAAGATCGACCTCCTCAGTGGCGACCGGGCCGGGACGAAAGCGAACGAGCGACTGGGGATCCCCGCGCTCAAGGTTTCGGACGGTCCTCTCGGACCCAACTGGAAAGGCAAGGCCACCAACTACTCCGCCAACATCGGCATGGCCGCCACCTGGGATACCGCGCTGGTCCGGGAGATTGGCAAGGCGATTGGTCAGGAGACACGGGCCTACGGCAACGACATTCTCCTGGCACCCTGCGTGAACATCGCGCGCGTGCCTCACCACGGCCGCACCTTCGAGGCTTTCGGAGAAGACCCCTTCCTGGTCTCGCGAATGACGGTGGCCTACGTGAAGGGCGTGCAGAGCGAGGACGTGGGCACCAGCACAAAGCACTTTGTCGTCAACAATCAGGAGTGGAACCGGGGCGTTGTGGACGTCCACGTGAGCGAGCGGGCGCTGCGCGAGATCTACTTCCCGGCCTTCAAAGCGGCTGTGCAGGAAGCGAAAACGACCACCATCATGGCTGCCTACAACAAGATCAACGGTTACTACGCCTGCGCCAACAAATACTTGCTCACGGACGTGCTGAAAAACGAGTGGGGCTTCGAAGGCCTGGTGATGTCCGACTGGGGCGCTGTCCACAGCACCGTGCCCACGGCCAACGCCGGCCTCGACCTGGAGATGCCCGAAGCTGAGTGGTGGGGCGAGAAGCTCCTCGAGGCGGTCAAGAATGGCGAGGTCAGCGAGGGGACGATCAACGACAAGGTTCGGCGGATCCTCCGGGTGATCTACTGGCTCGGTCGTTTCGACCACGAGGTGGACCGGGACACGACGCTGATCAACTGCGATGCCCACAAGGAATTGGCTCGCCGGACCGCGAGCGAGGCGCTGACCCTCCTCAAGAACGACGGGGGCGTTTTGCCATTCGATCGCGCCCGAATCCGCAAGATCGCCGTGATCGGGCCATACGGCGATGATCCCCCGGTGGCTGCTGGCGGCAGTGCTTACTTGGAGCCCTTCTACAAGGTGTCGGTGCTCGAAGCTTTGCGGAACAAACTTGGACCGGACGTAGAAGTGACGTTCGTGCGCGGCATCCGGATGAAAAGCCTCGAGCTGCCACCTGTGCCATCGGAATGGCTGAGCCCACCGGAAGCGGCCGAAAAAGAGCACGGGTTGCTGGGCGAGTACTTCAACGACATCAACCTCCAGGGAGAGCCCGTCCTGAAGCGTGTGGATGCAGTGATCGACTTCGACTGGCACGACAGCTCGCCGGAGCCGGGCGTG
>CAYXFI010000680.1:0-1647 GCA_964464205.1 uncultured Cytophagia bacterium | reverse complement strand
ACTTCTGGCTCCACCACGGCGACAGCCACCTCTTCTGGGGCGACAGCATCACGGACGACGGGGTGTACCCCAGGACAATCGAGAACTTCGTGCTCACAGCCTTCCCCGACCGAACCGTGACGTTCACCAATCTCGGCTGGAGCGGGGACCGCGCGTCGTTCTTCCCGCGAATGCAACGCGACATCGCTCTGTGTACCCCCACCACAGTCACCATCATGCTGGGGATGAACGACGGGCTGTACAAACCGTTCAACCCCGAAGCCCTCGACGCCTATTTGGACGGCATGGAGCATCTTCTGAGAATCCTGGAGGAACGGTCCAATCCTCGAGTGATGCTCATCGCGCCCACGACCTTCGATCTGCGCTGCCGCACGGACATCCTCCTCGGTCGCGATACCCGAAAACGCCATCCCAAACTGATCTTCTATCCCGAGACGCTCCGACGCTTCACACTCGCCCTGCAGCGGCTGGCGCACCGTCGAGGGCTTCCCTTCGTGAACCTGAATGAGGCAATGCTCGAACTGTTGGACGACCTCAACGCCGTGGACCCCGCTTTCCAGATCACGGACGACGGGATTCATCCCAATGTGGAAGGCGAGCTGTTCATGGCGCTCGAGATCCTCGACGCCATGGGTGCGCCACGGGATGTGGCCGCCGTGGCAATCGATGCAGTCGCGGGAAAGATCGACACTCTCTCTGGATGCGAAATCCGGAAGCTTCAGGTCACCATCGAGAGAGTGAGCTTTGTACGTAGGGATCACCGTCTGCCCTTTCCCATCTACCCTTCAACCCGCGAGCCCATCCTGCGCGTGCTGCGCTTCTACGACCAGTGGAGCCGCGACATCCTTAAAATCGCCAATCTCGACAGCGGCTGGTATTCCCTCCGAATCGACGGGCAACTGGTGGCCGTTCTGCGGGGCGAAGAGTTGGCGAAGGGGGTGAACCTGAGCCGGTATCCTCTCACTCCCATGATGCTCCAAGCCTACAAGGTGTTCGAAGCCACTGAACGGCGCCACGATGCTTTCTACACGAAGTGGCGCCGTGTGCTGCTCAAAGGGGTCATCCACCCCCACGACTACACTCCCTTCGCCACCGGTGTGGACGTGATCTCGCTGGACCAAGCCGAAAAGGCAGCCTTCGAAGATCAGCACCGATTGAACCAGCCTGGCGAACACCGCTTCGAGATCGACAGGGTCCCCGGCGGGGAACTCCCTTACCCTCCCAAGACGTTGCCCTGCACTCAGTTCCTCGAGGACCGGGTGCGGATCCACATCGAGGTGGATGCCAACACCTTGCGGAACTTCGAGCTTCCCCTGTGCCTGGGGGCGAATTTCTCGTACGCTCCGCAGTACCAGTGGGCCATCATTGAGACCTGGCACATGTATCACGACGTGCCGATCCGCCTGTACGACGACGGGACCCACGGCGACGCCAACGCAGGCGACGGCATCTATTCGATCGACCTCTATTTCCGCAGGAACGCGGGCAAAGCCTGGTTCTTCGTCCAGGACGGCCGATTCTTGCGCGAGTACTGGATTCACATTGACCGGCCTTCCCACCGGAATCCGGAGCTGGACCACCTGACAAAGGTCTGGGCTTCGCTGTCCGGACTGGCCAATCAGGACAGCACGGCGCTCGCGTTCGATA
>CAYXFI010000679.1:0-1653 GCA_964464205.1 uncultured Cytophagia bacterium | reverse complement strand
CGAGTGGGAAGACTAGAATTCCTGCGAGAAGATACGATCCTCAGGGGTTCAGGGAACGCCAGATGCTGTGCGAGGCGGTGGTGAGTGATTCCGCGCCCCTGTTCCGGGCAGGGCACGGACCTTCGTTTTCGCCTCCCGTGTCGATCGGAAGCAATCTTCACGACATTTGGACGTGAGCAGTACCCTCGGCTAAGGGATCGATTCGGGTGACGTTTCACCCTACCGGAGCGAAGCGTGGGAGAAAGCTGGAGAGAATTCTCTGCAGTAGAGAGTTTCGGTCGCTCTACCAGGGTACCGGACGAGTACCTGGCCCTTTCGGACGATGAGGCTCGCGGCCGCGTCCTGGAAGTGAAGCGGCGCCTCGGCAAGAATCTGTTGATCCTGGGGCACCACTACCAGCGGCCCGAAGTGGTGGCGCTGGCCGATCGGCGCGGCGATTCCTTCGGCTTGTCGAAGCAGGCGGCGCAGTCAAAGGCCCGGTACATCGTCTTTTGCGGCGTTCACTTCATGGCCGAGAGCGCCGATATCCTCACGAGCGAAAAGCAGATCGTGGTGCATCCCAATCTCGAGGCCGGGTGCCCGTTGGCCGACTTTGCGCCTTTGGACCAGGTGGGTCCCGCGTGGGAAGAGCTCACCCGTGTACTCGGACCGGGACGGGTGATGCCGGTGACGTACATGAATTCTTACGCTTCTTTGAAGGGCTTTGTGGGGAAGGAAGGTGGGGCGGTGTGCACGTCCTCCAATGCTCACAAGGCCTTTCAGTGGGCCCTGGACCAGCGGGAGAAGCTCCTCTTTTTCCCCGACCAGTATCTCGGTCGGAACACGCTCAAGCGATTGGGCCGCAGTGGCTTACGGGCGGTTCTATGGGATCCAGAGCGGCCGCTTGGTGGGCTTTCCGAGGATGAAATCCGGGGTGCCGACGTATTTCTCTGGAAAGGCCACTGCCACGTGCACCGGTGGTTCCGTCCGGAGCACGTCCAGCGCGTTCGCCAACTCGATCCGCAGGCGATCGTGATCGTCCACCCCGAGTGCCGGGAAGAAGTGGTGGACCTGGCGGACCACTCGGGCTCCACGGAGTTCATGGTGCGGTTCGTGGCCTCGGCACCGGATGGCGCCCACATCGCCATCGGCACGGAGATCAACATGATCCGTCGGTTGGCCGCGGAGTATCCCACGAAGAGGATCTACCCGCTGGCCCGGAGCCTGTGCCCGAACATGTTCAAGATCACCCTGCAGAGCCTGGCCTGGACCGTCGAAAACCTGGGTGAGGTCAACGTGGTCAGGGTGCCCGAGCCGGTACGTTCCCAGGCTCGGCTGGCCCTGGATCGGATGCTGGATATGCAGGACTGAAAGAAAAGATCACTCTCGCGGAGACGCCGAGTCGCAAAGCCCCCCGCGAACGCGCAGGGGGCCTGTTGTAGGGAAGTGCACCAAGGTGACCAGACCCTGTACAATCGCGAACGGAATCGAGCGCAAAGCAGGCCCGGCAAGCCATTTCTGGACGTGCCTCTCTCGACATCCCTGGCCGGTGTCCATCGCCACGGTGGTCGGACGAGAGTGGTGCGGTTCAGCTACGAAGTGTTTCCCCGTCACCGATGCAGGGTGCTCCATCTCTGCGTTTCTCTGCGGCTTTGCGGCTTAGCGAGAATTCTT
>CAYXFI010000678.1:0-1659 GCA_964464205.1 uncultured Cytophagia bacterium | reverse complement strand
CCCGATGCGACTCTCCTGCTCTCGCCCGCAATGGAACGGTTGGGGTTGTCTTCCTCACTTGCCTACCCCCGACAGACCTGCTGGGTAGTGCCGCCCCTCCCACCGGATCACCACAGCTCCTTTGTGCCCGGTAAGTACAATTCCCGTGCCACGCAGGTAGGCCCTTTCGGGCACGCCGCGCGTGACACCGGTCACATGCTGTTCCGGCTATTTGTTTCCGCCCGGAACAATGTTCTAGACATGCACGAGACTATCGCCGGGCTACGGATACGGGATTAGAGCTCGGGAAGGTAGCGGACCACTTGGGGGCCGAGGCGGATGGCCAATTTGGTGGGGAGTCTCTTCCAAACCTCAATCGCGAGCTGGTACTTGTTCTCGTGAGCATCCACATGAGGGATCTCGCGAGCTCTATTGAGCACGTACTGGTAGTAGAGTGGAACCGGCCGGGCACCCCAGAGCAGCTTGAACTGGTAGGTCCCCGCGTCCACGGTCGAGCGACCGAAATCGAAATGCTTGAACCCCGAATTGATAGCGTACTCGACGGCTTTCCAGTACAAGTGAGCGTTCGCGTAGATCCTGCTGTACGCTCGCAGAGTAGAAGCCCAGGGCTCCGCTATGACCTCTTTGAACTTGAAAAGGAACATCCCGGATATGGGTTTCCCGTCCAGCCGCAGAACGATGACCTCCGTTCTCTCCGGAAATTCGTCAAAGAGGTTGCGGAAAAAGTTGAGCGGAAAAATCGGGGTGCCGAGGAACGTAATGTGCTCCGCGTAGACCTCGAAGAAATCGTCCAGCCAGTCCCTGCCGATGAACGCACGCACCCCCGCTCGCTCGGACTTTCGCACCTTCCCCCGCGTCCTAGACGAGAGACCTTTCCAGGCCGCCTCCGCGCTATCGGCCAGGTCAAGATAGAACGTCACGAAGCTGTCTTTTGTCGGCAGGTCCTGATGCAGCCTCGAAGCAAGCTGTCGCAGTTCGACGTACTGAACGCCCAGACGCCTCGCCAAGTCAGTCCCAGTTGCCAGGAGTTCTTCGGCCACATCCGGAGAATCCGCGCACACCCCTGCGAAATTGGAGAACGGGTTTGAGACCAGGTACCGACGCCCGAGGACGTCGGTCATCAAGAACAGCGGGAGAATACCGTCCGGCTCGCCCCCCCTGCCGACATGCAGGATGTAGAATGGACTGAAACCGAAAGTACGGGCCAGAACCCTCTTCCAGCCGTAGAGGTGGTAGAACGTGGTGGACGAGCTCCGCAGCACGTACTCGTCCCACTTCTCCCCGAATTCGGTGTCTCGCTCTCTGTCTCTGTCAATCAGGATCATGACTACGGTTGATCGTTTCGGATACGCAATCCTCTGGGCGGTGCTGGCGGTTCTCGATCGATTACCGCCGAATCCCTGAAAACCAACTTGATGGCGTCGGCCACAAGCACACCGTTGCCCGCGTTCTTCAGCTCGATGTAGTTCGAGTCCCCCGCTGCGAAGTAGTAGATCCCAAGGCTATTCCAGCGCCCGCCATTCCGCGACTGATCCACCTCGACCGTGTGTTTTCCACGGCTGTCCCGAATGGTGTACTGGGCGCGCCGAGTGAGGTTCGCATCCGTCGGATGCCACTCGAACACTTCGTACTCGCCCGAATACCTGATCTCTGGAATCC
>CAYXFI010000677.1:0-1661 GCA_964464205.1 uncultured Cytophagia bacterium | reverse complement strand
CTCTGTGCCCTCGGTGCCTCTGTGGTTTCTCTGCGCTTTTTCACAAGGCTCTTAGGGTTTGACGAGCTGTCACCACGTTTTCGGCGTGATGGGGATGTCACGAGAACCCTCAGCGACTCTGTACCGCTGCCGAAAATGCGCGGGTTCGGAAGAGCGGACTTCCTCTTTTCGCTCCGGCCTGCGGATGCCGTGTTTGCTTCCGGTTGTTCGCTCTTGAGCAGTACAGGCGCTGGCACTGTGTCCTGGCGTTCCTTTGCGACGTGGCGCCTGTACGAGAGTTCTTCGCAGGATTCCCGGTGTCTGGTTGTGGCTGAGTCAATCGGTGTGTCGCGTTGAAAGCGGTAGCGATTGATTACCTGAACTACGACGGGGAATGGGAGCGGAGCCAGCTCCGACCGATGGGTGTGGAGTTCGTCGATCTGCATCCGCGTCCGGGGGAAGTAGTGCAGTACCTCGAAAGCGTTGCCGACGCGGACGTGCTTGTGGTCGCAGCGGAGCAGATTGATCGGGCGACCCTGGAGGCGCTTCCGCGGTTGCGATTGATCATTCGGCTCGGAGTTGGCGTGGACAACGTGGATGTGGCCGCTGCCACCGAGCGCGGAGTGATTGTCGCCAATATGCCCGGTTTCTGCACCCGGGAGGTGGCCGAACACGCGGTCGCCCTGCTCCTGGCCTGTGTGCGCGGGCTCACCGGCTACGGCGAGGCGTTCCGGGAAGGGCGCTGGAGTCGGGAAGCGGTCGGGGAAATGAGGCTGCTGCGGGAAAGGACCGTCGGGGTTGTGGGCTGCGGACGGATCGGGGGAGAGTTCCTCCGGCTTCTGCGCGGCTGGGTGGCCGAGCGACTGGTCTACGATCCCTACATCAGTGACGCGCGCGCCCGGCGGTTCGGGGCGCGACGGGTCTCTTTTGAGGAGCTGCTGGTGCGTTCCGACGTGATCAGCATTCACGCGCCGCTCACGGAGGAGACGCAGGGGCTGTTTGACCGGCGCGCCTTCCTCAGCATGCGAAAGGGTGCCATCCTCATCAACACTGCCCGCGGGCCCATCGTGGACGAAGAAGCCCTCCTCGAGGCGCTGGAAAGGGGCACGTTGGCCTGGGCGGGGCTGGACGTGTTTGAGGAAGAACCCTTGCCTCCTTCAAGCCCGCTGTACCGGCACCCCAGGATTGTCGCAACGCCTCACGTGGCGTGGTACTCCGAGGAGTCGGAGATGCGCCAGAGGCAGTGGGTCGTGGAGGACATCCGGCGGTTTGCCTCCGGACGGCGTCCACAGCATGTTGTCAATCCCGAAGTCTACAGGCGGTTTTCGTCCGGAAAGAGAGGGTGAGACAGGATGAGGTCGGTGAAGGAGTGCCCGAGTTGCGCTGTGGAAGTGCCGCGATCGGCACAGGTCTGTCCGGTCTGCGGCTACGAATTCCCTCGCGTTCCCGTGGCGCACCGCGCTGTGTTCCTGCTGGTCCTGATTGCCTTCGTACTTCCGTTGGTGCTGGCGGTTCTGCGCTACCTTGGCCGCTGATTGGCACTGAAAGCGGAGGTTTCGTCCCCCAGCTGGTGCCGCCGCGGGAAATGGACGCTGCGGGGAAGCGGTTCAGGTGAGGGCGGGCAACTCCGGAGAGTTGCCCGCCAGCTCCGACTCAGCTCGTGGTGAATTTCTTCCGGAGAC
>CAYXFI010000676.1:0-1662 GCA_964464205.1 uncultured Cytophagia bacterium | reverse complement strand
TTTCCCGACCGGGGGTATCATCTACGGAACCGACGGTGTGGACGAAGCCTACCGCACTGGCCGGGGGCATATCACGGTCCGGGGACGCGTGTCCATTGAGAAGGGGAAGGGCGGACACCAGAACCTGATCATCACCGAGCTCCCGTACCAGGTCAACAAAGCCAACCTGATCGAGCGGATCGCTCAGCTCGTGCAGGACCGCAAGATTGAAGGCATCTCTGACCTGCGCGATGAGTCCGACCGAGACGGGATGCGCGTCGTGGTGGAACTTAAGCGGGATGCCCAGCCGCAGGTGGTGCTGAACCAATTATACAAACACACTCCGCTGCAGTCCACCTTCGGCGTCATCATGCTCGCGTTGGTCGACGGCGAGCCCCGCGTGCTGAGTCTGAAGCAGATGCTTCAGCACTTCATCGATTTCCGCCACGAAATCGTCGTACGGCGCACCCGTTTCGAGCTGGACAAAGCCGAGAGGCGGGCGCACATCTTGGAGGGCTATCGGATCGCGCTGGACCACATCGACGAAGTGATCGAGCTCATCCGGCGATCCCGCACGCCCGACACCGCCAAGCGGAACCTGATGCGGCGCTTCGGACTGAGCGAAATCCAGGCTCAGGCCATCCTGGACATGCGCCTGCAGAGGCTGACGGGTCTCGAGCGCCGCAAGATCGAAGAAGAGTATCTGCAGACGATCAAGCTGATCGCCAAGCTAAAGGCGCTGCTTGAGAGCAGGCCCCTGCGCATGCAATTGATCAAGCAGGAACTGCTACAGTTGAAGGAGAAGTACGGGGACGAGCGGCGGACCGAGATCGTAGAGGAAGCCCGCGAGTTCACGGTGGAGGATCTGGTAGCTGAGGAAGACGTAGTGATCGCGCTCTCGCATCGGGGCTTCATCAAGCGGTTCGCCGTGGCTTCGTACCGGAGAGGTGGCAGCAAGGTGAAGGTGTCGGGTCTCGAGGATGACTGGATCGAGAACCTGTTTGTCGCGTCCACCCGGCACCACATTTTGTTCTTCACGAACACCGGACGCTGCTACGGTTTGAAGGTGCACGAGATACCCGAGGCCGGACCCAGCTCGAAAGGACGGGCGCTGGTGAACCTACTGCAGCTGGGGAAAGGGGAACGTGTGGCGGGTTCGCTGGCGGTGAGGGAATTCGAAGAGGGCCTGTACGTGGTGATGGTCACGGCCTCCGGCGTGGTGAAGAAGACACCGTTAACGGAGTTCGCGCGTCCACGCCGCACGGGTGTGCAGGCAGCTAGCGTACGCAAGGGTGACGAGCTCATCGACGTGCGTCTCACCGACGGCTCCGAAGACATCGTGCTGGTGACGGCGCTCGGGAAGGCCATCCGGTTCAGCGAGCGGGAAGTGCGGCCGATGGGCCGTACGGCAGCGGGGGTGCGGGGGATCACGCTGGCGAAAGACGACAGGGTGGTGGGCGTAGCGACGGTCAAGCATGGGGGCACAATCCTGGTCGTCAGCGAACGCGGCTACGGGAAAGCTGTAGATTTGGCCAACTACCGCCGCACCGGAAGGGGTGGCAAGGGTCTCATCACGGCCAAAGTGAACAAGCGCTCGGGGCGGCTGGTGGCGGCAATGGCCGTGACACCGGACGACGACGTGATGCTCGTGACGGCCAAAGGGAAACTCGCCAAGCTCCGGGC
>CAYXFI010000675.1:0-1663 GCA_964464205.1 uncultured Cytophagia bacterium | reverse complement strand
CGAGGAACTCGAGAAAAAGACGACGGCGGAAATCGCCGTGGTGACCGTGAACACGATCGGTGACGAGGAGTACCGCGACTACGCCAACCGATTGTTTGAGGCGTGGGGCATCGGGAAAAAGGGGAAGGACAACGGTGTGTTGATCTTCAACACCGTGGGGGAACGGAAGGTCTGGATCGAAATCGGCTACGGGCTGGAGCCCATCATCAACGACGCCAAGGCGGGTGACATCTACCGGCAGCTCATGCGGCCTTTGCTGCGGCAGGGCCGGTACGGCGAGGCTTTCTACAACGGGGTACTCAGGATTGCGCAGATCATCGCCGAGGCGGAGGGCGTGACCCTGGAGCCCCACGCTCTCGTGCGCCTACCCGCTACTACTGGCACGGCGCGAGGGATTCGCGGACGCGGAGATCCTCTGAATTCCCTCCTCTTCTACCTGTTCGTCTTTGGGTCCCTGGGGCTCTTCCTCGGAATGGGACGAAGGCGCAGGCGGAGCATCATTTTTGGTGGTCCCTGGTTTTGGGGCGGCGGTATTGGAGGTGGAGGCTTCGGCGGTGGTTTCGGTGGCGGAGGTTTTGGAGGCGGCTTCGGCGGCTTTGGCGGGGGTGCCAGTGGTGGCGGTGGAGCTGGCGGTGGGTACTGACGGGCCGGCGGCTCTTCGCTCCCGAAGCGGGCCTGGTCGGAAAGCTTGCGTTCGCAGAGACGGCAACGCACGTTTGTTGGCAACGGTCGGGGAGGCAGATGGCGAAAGCACCGAAAGACCCGGGTGAGATTGTCCAGCCCTTTGTGGACGACTTGGTAACTGTGTTCGGACAGGAGCTCGTTTCCGTCGCTCTGTACGGTGGCGCGGCTCGCGGTGAATACCAGCCCTCCCGCTCGGACATCAATTTCTTCGTGGTTCTGACCCCCGGCGGCATGGATCGTCTGGAAGACGTGATGCCTTTCATCCCGAAGTGGCGGAAGTGGCGCGTCGCTGTACCCCGGTTCGTGACACAAACGTACGTGGAGCGGAGTCTGGACAGCTTTCCGATCGAATTCCTGAGCCTCAAGCTCTTCCACCGCACCGTGCACGGCGAAGACCTGCTGAGCGGGTTGGAGATCAAGCGGGAACATCTTCGGTTGCAGTGCGAACGTGAGCTGAAGGGCAAGCTGCTTCACCTCCGCGAAGGGTACCTGGTCACCGGTGGCAAGAAGAAGGCGATGGAACAACTCATCGCCGTTTCACTGCCCACCTTTGCGACCGTTTTCGAGGCACTGGTGTACTTGAAAGGTGAGGCGCCACCCAGCAAGAGGGGCGAACTATTTGCCAAAGTCTCGGAACTGTTCGGGCTGGATGGTTCCGTGTTTCAGGATCTGATCGCGATCCGCAGCGGCCAAAAGAAACTGGACGAAACACAGCTCCGGGAAGTGTGTCGACGGTACATTCTGCAGGTGGAAGCGGCTGCGGAAATGATTGATCAGTTGTCGTGATCGGGGTTGCGCGGAGAGGGATGAGAGTCATTTCTGGTTGGCGGGGTTGGCTGGTGTCACGCGGAACCTTCGGACCCACCAGGCGGCGTGTGGACGCCGCTTTTTTGTGGGCGCGATCGCCGCGAAAGGTAGCTGACGCAGAACGGTAGCTGTTGTGCGCGAGCAAGCAACGGGGAGGTCGGAGCATGGGCAA
>CAYXFI010000674.1:0-1665 GCA_964464205.1 uncultured Cytophagia bacterium | reverse complement strand
TCGGAGAAACTCACCCGCGGCGTCCGCACCCTCCGCGGAGATCCGAAGAAAGCCGTGCTCCGCCTTTCGGCCCCGATGATGGTGGCGATGCTCGTCCAGGCGCTCTACAATCTGGTGGACGGTATCTGGGTGGCAGGGCTCGGTGCCGACGCACTGGCGGCCATCGGTCTCTTTTTCCCGTTTTTCATGGTCATTCTTTCACTGGCGACGGGGATCGGCATTGGGGGCAGTGCGGCCGTTTCACGCAGGATTGGTGCGCGCGACAAAGAGATGGCCGACGCGGCGGCCAATCACAGCTTGGCTATCGGCCTTTCGCTTGGCGCCGGGGTCACTGTGCTGGCCTACCCGCTCCTGCCGCACATCTTCGCCGCAGTCGGTGCGCGGGGTGATGTGCTGGACCTCACGCTCAGGTACGGAAGGGTGCTGATCGGGGGTACTCTGCTGCTAGTTTTCAGCAACATCACCAACGGGATCCTCCGCGGCGAGGGCGACACCAAGCGTGCCATGGTGGCGATGCTGGTGGGATCGGGGATCAACATCCTGCTCGATCCCCTGTTCATCTACGGCTTCGGTTGGGGGATCGCGGGAGCGGCGTGGGCGACGTTCGTATCCATCGCGATCTCCGGATGCATGATGGGGTACTGGCTGATCATCAAGCGCGACACCTACGTGGACGCGCGCTTCCGCGGGTTCCGCTTCAACCGCGAGATTGTGATCGAGATTCTCCGCGTCGGGATCCCCGCCTCTTTCGCCCAGCTCTCTATGGCCGTGGCCATGTTCATCCTCAACGCCATCGTTGTGAAGGCGGGTGGCACGGACGGAGTGGCGGTGCTCACGAGCGCTTGGCGAATCATCATGTTGGGCATTGTGCCCCTGTTTGGCATCGCGATGGGCGTGACGGCGGTGACGGGGGCTGCCTACGGAGCTCGCGATGCTGTGAAGTTGAACACCGGCTATGTCTACGCCATCGAGGTGGGGCTTGTCATCGAAGCCTGCGCTGCCCTGCTGATCCTGATCCTCGCTCCCAACCTGGTCCACCTCTTCACCTACTCCAAAGGTGCGGCCCACATTTCTCGCCCACTGATCCGCGCAATGCGTATCCTTGCCTGTTTCCTGCCAACGGTCCCCTTAGGCATGCTCACCTCGTCGATGTTCCAGGGGATCGGCAGGGGTGAGAATTCGCTCGCGGTGACGATCCTGCGAACCCTCGTCTTCCAGGTGTTCTTCGGGTACTTGCTCGGGCTTTCGCTGGGATGGGGGATCGAAGGAGTGTGGTGGGGAATCGTCGCGGGGAACGTTCTGGCTTCGCTGGTCAGTTTCGCGTGGGGCCGGTACACCATCCGGAAGCTGGAAGAGCGTTTCGCGGAGGTACCGGCGCTTGTGTACGCCGTGGATACTCCCGCAAGTCGCTGAGGGCCGTGCGCGGGGGCGTGGGTCTGCTCGCTGGGTTTGGCCGGTGGCTCTGCAGATTAGTGAGGTGGGTTAGAGTCCGAAGGAGGGTAGAAAATGGCTAAGGCGCGGAAGTCCTGGCGGGAGAAGTTGCACGACAGCAAGGACCTGCCCAAACTGGTCGAACTGACGACCGAGCAGGCGAGAAGGATGGGCGTGTTTGCGCCGCCGGGTTCTCCTGGGGATCCCCACATACGAAACAGCCCGGGTACCTAG
>CAYXFI010000673.1:0-1677 GCA_964464205.1 uncultured Cytophagia bacterium | reverse complement strand
CTCGTCCCCGGGGCGGAAGTCGATGAGCGGGAGCAGGGCAATCCGTGTTCCCAGCGCTCCGCTCAGCGTGTCGATCCTCTGCTCGCTGCAGCTCGCCAGAACGCACGGTAGGCTGCGTCCGTCGCCCGAAATCAAGCGAGCTCCGTCGAGTGATCGCGGATCGACCCGCTTGTTGAACAGAATGGCCACGATCTGCCCAGTGAGAACGCCCGTGTCTCCCGGTGCTGGCGTCCATTCGAGTGCTTCCAGATGGGTCGTATCGAGCGGCGCAGTGGAGAATCGCGCCGACCAGATCCCACCCGGCGTGCCGTCTGCATCGCCATCGAGGGGGTGGCCGTAGCGGTCACACGCGACATCGGTTAGCTGCAGGGAATACTCGCATTCGAAACGCAGATGCTGCGCGGGGAGGATCTCCAGTTCGCGGCGGTCGTCTGACCAGCGGGCTCGCCAGGGGACCACCGGCGTGATGTGGAGGGCCCGTTCCACCGAACGCGGATCCATGGGTCTGCTGAAACGGAGCCGTACCGTACTCTGGACCGGTACGTCGGTAGTGTCGGTTGGGGGATCGACGGCCACCACCACGGGTGGAATGGCCGAAATCAGCCGGAGGTCAACGTAAACGCACGAATCGGCTCGGACGAGGATGCTATCCTGCACGAATTCGTAGCGGGTGTCGGCGATTTCGACGGAGCAGGAGCCCGGAGGGACGTCGAAGAAGGCGTAGAAACCGCTGCCCAAGGGATCGGTCGTGACGCGGAGGTCGTGCGGGCGAAGGCGGATCTCGACATCCGTCACGGGCATGTGGGTGTCAGCGTCGAGCACGGTGCCCGCGACCACGCCCAGAGGAAGCTCAGGGAGGCCCTGCCAGCCCAGGATCCCATTCGTCGCCACGAGCGCCCACAGGCGCTGGAATGGGGAACTTTCCAGGCCCCGGCCGGGGGCGAGCCCGGGATCGTAGCTCAGGATCACGCCAGGGGCGATCAGCTCTCGCAGGTACGCCAGCGGACTCTCCAGCTCCCCATCCCCCACGGGCGCCCAGGTAACCCCGCGCAGCGTGCGGTTCAGTTCTCGGGCAACGGAATAGGCCAGTGAGTCAGCTTCTCCGGGCCAGAGCGGTTTGCGTCTACTCCATTCGCCGTACAGGGCGACGAACGTGGCTTGGTCACCGCCGGAGAGCTCATCTGTGAGGGCCAAACACAGATCCGGGGCGAAAGTGTTGGCGAGATCCAGCCGCTGCGAAAGTCCGGGAGAGATTTGCCATCGGATGAGAATCACTGTGTCTGCGCCGGCGCGCTTGAGGTAGCGCGACAGCCAGGTGGCGAGCTCTTGCTCTGAGCCGTTTTGAGGGGTGCGCAGGGCGGTGGCGTCCAGGTACACCGCGAGGCCGCCTTGAGATCGCGCGGGCACCGCGGGTGGGTACGCCGTGAGGATGAACAGGAGGGCCGAAAGACAACGCAGCCCTGTCCGGAAGGATCGCATTGGAGGACCAGCGTTCCGTGAATTTCGGATCGAAACCGTCCGTGAAGTACACCTCGCGCCAGGGGGGACGGGACGCCAGCTCGCCGACCCGCCCCGGCTGCTACCAATTTACCCCTCGCGGGAGAGCAAAACAAGGTATTTTCCGGCGGGTCCAGTGAGGACGGCGAACCCGCTGCGGAAACCGGCGTCTTACGGGAA
>CAYXFI010000672.1:0-1679 GCA_964464205.1 uncultured Cytophagia bacterium | reverse complement strand
TAGGTTCGGTGGATGCCTCGTCGGCGCACGAAACCCACGCCGGGGTTGAAGTTCTCGCCGATCACTGTGTGTCCGATGTACATGTCGAGCTGGTCGTTGGGGTAGTCGATGTAGAATCGGCCGGCCCAGCCTCGGGGAGACGCGTCGCTCGAGTCGGTGGTGGCAATGTAGGCGCTGGCGAAAAGCGTCCGGTTGCCGAGAAACTGACTCGTTGTGTACGTGAAATCCACCCCGCCCGCGCGGTTCCAGGTGCCGTCCGCCAGCTCTTTGTCCGTGGCGATGAAGCCGATGTACGAGCTTCCGAGCACGTCTCTCTTCACGCGGACGACGTTGAACAGCGTGCGAGGGGTTTCGCCTTTCCGTTCGGTCGCGATGCTGAGCAAGCCGAGGTTGTAGTCACCGGCTCGTCCGGTGAGGCGGGCGCCACCGAGGATCGGGATGGGCTCGCGTTTCTCCGACAGGCCAATGCGCCGGCTGTAGAACAGGGAAGCGCTGTAGGGCGACCCGAAGGAAAACGTCCCCGCGCTCTCGAGGAAGAAATCGCGCTTTTCCGGATAGTACAGGCTGAAGCGTGTCAGGTTGATTCGGGCCCGATCCACCTCGACTTGCGCGAAGTCGGTGTGCGCCGTGAGGTCGAGCGTGAGCGTCGGACTGAGCCCGACCTTCACGTCGCCGCCGGTGCGGGCGATGTGGGACTCCTGCCCGTTCATCCCCTGGAGGCCGCCGGTGAAGTAGGGGAGAAGCTGGATTCGCGATCCACCGGGAAGGTCTCGCAATCCTACGAGGAGCCCCGCTCTGGAAATGCGGAGCAGCCCGTGGTTGCGCAGCCAGGAACTCCACAGGACCTCCTCGTTCTTCCGGCGAATCACGCGGCGGAAATTGATGCCCCAGACCTGCTCTCTGGATTTCCGGTACCGGAGGGTCCGGAAGGGAATCACGATCTCCGCTACCCAGCCGAGGGAGTCCACGTGGGCGCGGGCGTCCCACACTCCGTCCCAGTTCACGTCCACCCGTTCGCTCTCGTCCGTCAGGTAGCCGTCCAGACGGGCCCCGAGAGGATTGACCGCGAAGTAGAAAGCGTTGCGTCTATCGTGGTAGGTGTCTAGGATGAAGGTAACGTTGTCGTCGCCGAACAGGCGGCCGTCGCGCGCGAGCTGCGTGGCGATGATCTTGTCGGGTTCGGAGTCGAAACAACGAATGCCGAGGTAGAGGTTCTTGCGATCGTACACAATTCGAATCTCTGTTTTTTCTGTGGCGGGCTCACCTTCTCTGGGATCGCGCTGCACGAAACCCGTAGCGGGAGTGGCTTGCCTCCAACAGTCCTCGGTCAGGAAGCCATCCAGGTGAGGGCTTTGCTCCGTGAAGACGGCGCGCACAACCGGCTGATTCCCGTACTGGGCCCGGAGCGCCGTTGCACTCGCCAGCACGAGCAGGAGCACTGCCCCGGCATCGCGAAGAAATCGCGCTGGCCGCGGTTGAAGGGGCGACCGTCGGTTCGTGCGGAGACGAGAAGGTACAGGGAGTGCAGCGGAGGAAGCATCGGGACATGGCTGTGGCCGTGATGTTTTCTGGGCAAATTCGCGCGAGCGATCTGGGTCATCCGGTCGAAGCATCAATTCATCCTTGAATGCAGATCCGTTCCACTCCTGCAGGTCGCGTCTATCGATATCTGAGCTGGG
>CAYXFI010000671.1:0-1680 GCA_964464205.1 uncultured Cytophagia bacterium | reverse complement strand
AGAGCCCGGCGGATATCCTCGATCATTTGCTCTCGGTCGCCACTGAACTTCTTCTCGGGCCCGTGCAGGATCTTGGATGCGGCCACCCGCTCATCCTTCATCGCGGAAAGGAAGCGAGCGTACACAGCTTGCGTCACGAGCGTGAGAGGAATGCCCTGGTCCAGCGACTCCATCGACGTCCATTTGCCCGTGCCTTTCTGTCCCGCGGTGTCCAGTATCTTGTCCACCAGCGGCTGACCATCCTCGTCCTTGTAGGCCAGAATGTCCGCCGTGATTTCGATCAGATAGCTATTGAGTTCGCCTTTGTTCCACTCGGCGAACACATCGCTCATCTCGTCCGGCGTCATGCCCAGCAGCTCGCGCATGATGTGGTAGCTCTCGGCAATGAGCTGCATGTCGCCGTACTCGATGCCGTTGTGTACCATCTTCACAAAGTGACCAGCGCCATTGGGACCAACCCAGTCGGCGCAGGGAGTGCCGTCATCCACTTTGGCGGCGATGGCCTGAAAGATCGGCTTCACGTGCTCCCACGCGGCAGGTGAGCCACCCGGCATGATCGAGGGGCCGCGCAGGGCGCCTTCCTCACCGCCGGAGATTCCCGTGCCAATGTACAGGAGCCCCTTGCTCTCCACGTACTCCGTGCGGCGTATTGTGTCCTTGAAATAGGAATTCCCGCCGTCAATGATGATGTCCCCAGCTTCGAGATGCGGGATAAGTCGCTCGATGAAATCGTCGACCGGCTGCCCGGCTTTCACCATCAAGATGATCTTGCGCGGCCGCTTGAGCGACTGCACCAGTTCTTCAATGCTGTGGCAACCTTTGATCCGCTTACCTCCGCCCCGGCCCTGCACGAATCTGTCCACTTTCTCCACGGTACGGTTGTACACTGCCACCGAAAAACCTTTGCTCTCGATGTTCAGGGCCAGGTTCTCACCCATTACCGCGAGGCCAATCAGGCCGATGTCCATCTTTTCATCCATCTCCGCATCCTCCTGTTGCTCACCGATCTGTCCGCATCCAGTTCTCCGAGGCGCGCCCGTGTCTCACATCCACGGGTCGATCGCGATCTTGATCGCTTTGTCTTTGCCCTTCTCGAAAAGTTCGAAGGCCTCGGGGAGATCCGCCAGCGGCAAGACGTGCGACACGATGGTCTCCGTGTCGATCTTGCCCGCCTCGATCAAACGCACAGCCTCGGGAAATGCGTAGGGCGGCATCTTCGAGCTGAGAATGGTCACCTCATCCAGAAAGAGCTTGTACGGGCTGAGGGTGACCCTGGCATCCGTCGGACACACGCCGAAGAGCATCACCTTGCCGCCACCTCGAACGAGCTCCAGACCTTCTTCCACCGCAGACGGGTTCCCTGTGGCGTCGATCACCACATCGAAGCCACCGCCCGCCACACGGCCGAGCGATTCCCGAATGCGACCTTCCTCCACGGCCGTTGCGTAGTCGGCACCGAGCTGCAGCGCCAGGTCCGCTCTTTCGGGAATCACGTCCACTTGCACAATCTCACACGACTCCGCTCCCCGCAGAAGCTGGGCCCAGAGCAGACCGACCGTGCCAGCACCCATGATCAGCACGCGGCTCCCGGCGAGGGGTTGGAGCCGATCGTATCCGCGCACGACACACGCAAGCGTCTCCACCAGGATACCCCCCTTCATGCCCACGGAGTCTCCCAGC
>CAYXFI010000670.1:0-1689 GCA_964464205.1 uncultured Cytophagia bacterium | reverse complement strand
AGCGTGAACCGGCGTTCGTGTGCCCCCTGGCGCCGGGCTACCTGCGGGACGTCCTGGGTGCTGAGGAAGCAGGACGCGACCGGCTGGGAGACGCCGTGGAGTTTGAGCTGGTCAACTACGTCGATGGCAGGCGGAATCTCGAGGAAATCTGGAGATCCGTTCGAGCGGAATTCGGCGATGTGGAATACTACAAACTGGTAAGTTTTGTGGAGTTGCTTGAGAAGGCCGGGCTGGTGAAAATAGAGCGCTGATTGAGCGGCAACTCGTCGTCGAGCAACGGTTTTCGATCCGACTGGGAAGAATACAGGGCATCGGAAATGGCCAGGAAGAAGTCGAAAAGACGGCAGAAAGCGGCTCAGGGATGTCCTGCGGAAGTAGCCCCGGGCGCTCAACCCCCAGGGCCTGGAAGTCGACTGGCCGGGGTGTGGCAGTCTGACCTCTTCGTCGCATTGGGCATTCTCGTTGTGGGATTGGTGGCACGGGCCGTCTACTTCGTGCACCTGACCCACAACAGCCCGGTGGCGAATATTCTGATCCACGACTCAGCGCTCTTCAACCACTTCGCCCACCAGATCCTGAACGGGAAGTTTGTGCTGGACCGCGCTTTCTACCTTTCACCGCTGTACAGCTACTTCCTGGCGTTTGTCTACTGGCTTCTGGGGGATTCGTTCAACGTGGCTCGAGCGGTGCAGTTTCTGCTGGGGGCGTTCACGTCAGTGCTGGTGTTCGCCTTGGGCCGGCTGCTCTTCCCGCGGCGCGTGGCGGTGATGGCTGGCTTCTACGCGGCGGTGTACGCGCCGTTCCTGTTCTTCGAAGGCTCGCTGCTCGGGACCTCCCTGACCACGTTTCTCTTCGTCCTGGCGGCGTTGCTGGCGCTTGTGGGCCTGAGGCGCGGGCGCTTTTGGAGGTTCGCCTTCTCAGGTCTGCTGCTCGGGATTGCTTCCACCGGTCGGCCGAACCTGTTGACGGTGCTTCCAGCCTTCCTGGCGGCCCCCTGGTTGGTGGAGCCCGGTAGGTTTCGAAGGGGTCTGCTGGCCCTGGCATGGGCCACCTTTTTCGCTCTGGCGATCGCGGGTACCGCGCTGCACAACTACCTGGCCGAAGGACACTGGATCCCGCTCACCACGCACGGAGGCATCAACTTCTACATCGGAAATCATGCGCAGGCAAGCGGCGTGTGGGAAGCGCCAGAGGGGATGGAAGCCAGCGTAAGCGCCATCAATTTGGAAGAGGCGGCGCGTGTGGCTGAGGCGGAGGTGGGGCATCCCCTCAATGCGATGCAGGTCTCGAATTTCTGGTACGGAAAGGCTTTTCGCTTCATCCTGTCCAGCCCGCACCGGTGGCTCGCTTTGCTGGTGAAGAAAGCCATTCTTTTCCTCAGTCCCTATGAGGTGCCGCTGAATTTCGAATACTCCTTCCATCAGCGCTTCTCGTGGTTGCTCCGAATTCCGGTGACCAATTTCCCGTTTCTGCTGCCGTTTGCCCTGTTCGGCATGGGTGTCGCGTGGGCTTTGCGGAGGCGGCTGGCGTTCCTGTACCTCCTCGTCTTGCTCTACTCGGCGGGTGTCGTGCTGTTCTTCATCTCCGGCCGCTACCGCCTACTCGTGGTACCGTTTTTGATTCTGTTCGGCGCCTATTCCGTGGACTGGTTGCTCGAGCGCAGGCGAACGGATACGGCACGGGCTGGTT
>CAYXFI010000669.1:0-1690 GCA_964464205.1 uncultured Cytophagia bacterium | reverse complement strand
CAGGTCCGCGTCGGACGCCGGAATTGTGAGGGTGGAGGGACGCGCTTCTGCGCGTCCTTTCGGTGAGACTGGGCTCGCACGCGTGGGGTCAGACAACCGAAGGTCGTCCCTCCGCGGCCTTTCTTCGCGAACCTCGTGTCGGTGACTGCGCTCCAGGGGCGGTCAAATCTCTCGCACACTCCGACTGTTTCCTCGGCCCCGAGATTTGGGAGCTAGCGCTCTTGCGGGTGTTCCGTCTATTTCTCTGCGGCTCAGCGTACTCTGGGAGAGGTTAAGAATGCCCAAAACCTTCTTCTAGCCGGGACTCGGCCCGCCCGGCGGGCCGTAGGTCCGGCAGGAGCCGGACCCACCAGGGGCTGGAGGGACGCGCTCCCGCGCGTCCTGGGAATTTCGGCGGGAAGGGGTGAATTCCCCTGAGCGTCCCGAAAGTCGTTCGGGCTGGTGTTACGAAGGCCGTGGAGTTTCTCCTTCTGACCGTCCCCTTGTGCTCCGCTTCGCGTCCTGGCGCCCTGTCGAGACCTCGATTTCTCCGCGGCTCGGCGTGCTCTGCGAGAGGTAGTGTAGCCCACGCAGAGCCGCGGAGACACAGAGCCACCCCGGCCCACCCGGAGCTGCGGAAGTAAGGAGCAGCTTCCAGCACCGTCCGGATTCGGGGGGAGCCTGTTCTGCGAGCCCGGCTGCCCGTGCACTTGACGTCTTGGCACCTTGGCGAGAGCTTGATTTCTCCGCGGCTCGGCGCGCTCTGCGTGAGAGGGAAGCCGCGGGGACCGCCTGTCTTGGCTGCGACTCCGCCCCCCGGGTGCGCTGTAGGCCGGATGGGAGCCGGACCCTCCAGCGCAGCTCCCCGTCCTTTGTGGCTCTGCCAGAGGTGCTTTTCCCGGGGTCTTCCGGACTGTCCGCGTCTTCGGGTTCTTCGGGAGAATTGTTCACAGTCTTTACCATACGGGGTACTACGGATGCGACTTGCCCGGCCGAGCGGGTTTCCCTAACTTACCGCGCATTTCGGTGTGAAGCGTTGCGGTACTGGCTCCATTTGTCCCCCCACAGGAGACGTGACGATGAATGCCCGTTCAGGACGAGTGTTGAGCAGCGCTCTTTTGCTCCTGTCAGTGCTCTACCTCAGTTGCGGCAGCAAGCCGCAGCTGCGCTTGTACGTGGCGCTGGACGGCGATGACTCGTGGTCGGGCCGCTTGGCCAGCCCGAATGAGCAGCGCACCGACGGCCCCTTCGCGACTCTGGACCGGGCCAGGGATGCGGTGCGGCAATTGAAGCGCGAGGGCCGTTTCCCCCGCGGCGGCGTCACGATCCTCCTGCGCGGCGGTTACTACCAGCGCACCCAGCCACTGCACCTGGACAGCACCGATTCCGGCCTGCCGGGCGCTCGGGTCGTGTGGCGCTCGTACCCGGGCGAGAAAGCTGTGCTCTCCGGTGGGCGACGGCTCTCCGGTTTCCAGCCGCTCCACGATCCGTGGGCGGTTCGCGTCGTTCGCCGGGAACTGCGCGACAAGATCGTCCAGATCGACCTGCGCTCGCTCGGCATCACGGATTTCGGGGAGATCCAGAAGCGCGGCTCCCCAGGACTGGAGCTTTTCTACAGAGGTAAACGAATGCCCCTGGCCCGCTACCCAAATGAGAGCTGGCTCAGGATCGCCGACGTTCCCCAGTACCCGAACAGGAAACCCTGTCGCGA
>CAYXFI010000668.1:0-1704 GCA_964464205.1 uncultured Cytophagia bacterium | reverse complement strand
CAGTAGCTTCGCATCACCCGGATCTTGAGGCCGCGGAGATCCTCCGGCGTGCGCACTGGCCTGTCGACGAGGCAAAAATTCCGCGAGCCGGTCTCGTAGTAGCAGAGTCCGCGCAGCCAGTACTGCTCGCCCTCGAGCAGGATCTTTTTCCCGATCGGCCCAGCCAGCACTCGCCACTTATGCTCGTTGCTCCGGAAAAGGTACGGTAAGCTGAACACGGCCATCGAGGGGACGAAGTTTTCCAGCACGCTGGAGGAGACCTTCGCCAGGTCGAGGGAGCCGATTTGCAGCGACTCCAGGTACTCCCGCTCGCTGCCCAGTTGACCGGCCGGGTAGATGTCGATGCGCATCGTCCCGCCCGAGAGCTCTCGCAAGCGCTCGCCCATGAAAGCCATCGCTTTGTGGACCGGGTGCTCCACGTCGAGCACGTGGGCGAGCTTCAGGACGCGCACCTGACCGCTCGTGCGGCAACCCGCGAGGCAGAACGCTACGAGCCAGGCGAGCAGAAGGGTTTGTAACAGTCTGTCCGGAAACCGGCGCATCGCGGCTCAGTCCATAAGCAAGCCGCCGTTGACTTCGATGGTCTCCCCGGTGATGTAGTTGGCGTAGTCGGATGCGAGGAACACGACCGCACCAGCCACCTCATCGGGTCTGCCCTCGCGGCCCATCGGGATCAACTCGGCGAACTTTGCCCGAACCTCAGGAGCCGTGAACTTGTCGTGGTAGGCCGTGGAGATCACGCCCGGATTGACCGCGTTCACCGTGATGCCCGTTTTGGCGAGCTCTTTGGCCAGACCCTTCGTGAAGCCGATCACACCTGCTTTCGCGGCGGAGTAGTGAGTGGCGCCCAGTCCGCCCCCATTTCTGCCGGCGATTGACGCGATGTTGATGATGCGCCCGTAGCCCTGGCTCTTCATGTGAGGCAACACGGCCTGCGAGCACAGAAACACGCTCTTGAGGTTCAGCTCGATCACGGCGTCCCACAGGTCCTCGCGCATGTCCGCGATGGTGCACCGCTCTATCAAAGAACCGGCGTTGTTGACCAGAATGTCGAGCCGGGCGTCGAACAGCTCCAGCGTGGTTTGGACGAGGCGTTCCACATCGGCTTTTCGGGTCACGTCGGCCTGGACGGCCTCGGCTTTCCCGCCGCCGCTCCGAATGGTCTCCACAACCTCCCTCGCCGCTTCTGCACTGCGGTTGTAGTTGACCACCACAGCCGCACCGCTCGACCCGAGCTCCAGAGCAATCGCTTTCCCGATTCCCGTACCCGCCCCAGTGACAATCGCGACTTTGCCGTCGAGCTGAATCTCCACCGTTCACCCTCCAGATCGTTTGACGATGGTAGAACTACGACGCCCGGCGAAACTCAAACCGAACAGGGCGCTTGAACCATCCCTCCACGTAGATCAAGCACCGGCCATCCCGGGTGGGCGAGCTTCGGAAGCGCGCGGGCGAGAGACTCTTTCCGTCCACCAGCACCTCGGAGCAGGCCGAAGTCCAGCCATCGATGATGAAGACGGGATTGACGAGTGGCTTTTCGGTGCTTGCTTCAACCAGAATCTTGCAGACGTCGACGTTCGACGCCGGAGTCTCGGCGGACTCGACCAGGTAGGCTCGTTCGCTGTGGAGGTAGCTGGCCCGCTGAAAACCGGGTGTTTTGACCTGGGCAGGCGGGGGGTACAACCAGCTCCGCGCGTACGACGC
>CAYXFI010000667.1:0-1716 GCA_964464205.1 uncultured Cytophagia bacterium | reverse complement strand
CCTGCCCACAGGCTAGATCGGCGGATTGGCAATCATGGCGGCGTTTTCGGAAAAGGGCATCAATATCTACAACCTGATCCGGAAGGTGGTGCGCGGAGAACACACCGAGCGGGACCTGGTGCAGACCGTCGATCTGTTCCAGAAGCTCGCGCTCAGCTATCTCCGGTACCTTCAGGTCTTCGGGAAACGGATCGGCGGGGACCGCTCGGACCTCGTCTCCGAGTTGGACGACATCGCGCTCGACTGCATCGCTCCGCTCTTCCGCCGGGACAAGCAGGGGCGCTTCGTCATCCTCCGGGCGTACTTCGGCCAGAACCTGGAGGCGTACGATCCGGACGATCCGATGCAACTCCTCTCGGACATCCGCCGACTGGTGGTCAAGAAAACCAAACAGGAGCTGGCACGCATCTTCCGGGAGCGCGACCCGGAAGGCGCTCGCTTGCTGCGGAACATCCGTGTGGCGGTCCGATACTCCGACGATCTTCACATTTTCCGCGAGGCGGGCAGGGATTGGCTCTGCTACCGTCGTCACGCGGTGGTCGAACTGGAGCGGGAGTTGCGTCTTCTGTCCGGCGGCGATCAACCGCAGGTGGAGGAGCCGAGCGAGGGGGGGCTGCGGAGGAGTTTCCCCACAATCCCTGAGCGGGAATTGCGGCAGCGTTTTCTGATGGCCCACGCGGCGAACGATTCGGTGCCCGTGTCCATCCGCAAGATCCTGAGCATCATTGAAGAGCTCCCCCAGTATCAGAATTGCGTGCCCGTCGAGATCGTGGCCAGAGTGATTCGGGAGGCGCATTCGCACCTACTGCACAGCCACATTCGGGAGAAGTCGCGGGCGGAGAGCCCCTTCGAGCACCTCCAGGATCAGGAAATTCAGGAAGTCGTGGCTACGGTAGACGCCCTCATCTGGGAGAAACTCAAGCGCTACGTCTGGCGTCGTAAGCTCACTCTGCCGGTGGCCGAGGCCTACCGCTACGCCCTCAAGGATGTGATTCAGGATGAACTGGATCACCACCGGCGGCTGAGCTACTACCAGCACCTGAAACACTACCTTCCCGATCTCGCCTACCTCGATTACCGCACCAAGCACCGATCGGTCTTTGAGTACCTCGCCAAGCTCGGGCGGCGGGAGTTGACCGCGCGTCTCCGCCGCTTGGTCTGAGCCCTCGTTTCCACCACAGAACTCAGGATTGATCCCGGTCGGCCCACTACGGGCTGGTCCAGGGGAGCTGTCTTCCGTGCCAGGCGGCATCGCAGTTACGCGAATGGGCGGGAAGCTGGGGGTCCCCAAGAGATTTGCGAAAGAAGCGCGGGAAAACCGCAGCGTCACAGGGGACGCAAAGCGTGGCGCAGAGGCGGTGGAAAGCCACTTTCTGTCACGGTGTTTTTCAACGTCCGGACTCACTGAACCCAGGGTGTGCCGCAACCGAAGGTACGTGACCTCTTGGGACCATTGGTTTTCACGAACTTTGCTGGAGAAGGCCGGATCTCTTCGTACAGCCTGCCCAGTCAGTCCTGAGCCAAAACCCGCTCACATTTCTGCGAGACCCTCTGCGTTCGCTGCCTCCCAACGGTTTGGCGGAATTTCTCACGTGCCTTGCAAACGGGTATGTCTGTGATCTGCCTCAGTTGGAATTGGACGATTAAAGGGCTACCTCTAATTTTGCTACGTCAGCTTCTGGGTGGGTTGAGGACAGGTCGCATCCGGGGCATGCT
>CAYXFI010000666.1:0-1719 GCA_964464205.1 uncultured Cytophagia bacterium | reverse complement strand
GTCGGCGTAGCCGTCGGCCGGAAGCGACTGCCAGCGCGCATTGCGGTACTTGGGCAGGTTGCGCAGGGCGCGCAGGATCGGCTTCAAGTACGAGCCGTCGCCGGTCGCGAGGTAGAAATCGTACCAGGCGGTGTACACGTAGCCCCAGTTGTCATTGAGCTCGGTGTCCAGTGGTGTGAGGTCGGAGCAGCGGATGCGGTTGTAGAACAGTCCATCTTCATTGGCCGTGGTGGCGATCTTGTCGAGCATCGCTTTGAGGGGGCCGTAGTAGGTCCGTGCACGTTCGCCACCGAGATCGCTCTCCAGTGCGAAGAGCAGGCCCAGTCCGCCGATGATCTCGCACCCGTGATCCCGCAGGTTCAGGTAGTCGGCGCCTGTGTGGGTTTCAAAGTCCCAGCGGTGGGAGGGCAGCCCGTTGTTGAGGGGCATCACCTCGAACACGTAGGCATCGCCGATGCGTTCGGCGGCCTCGAGGTACCGTTCCTTCCCGGTCATCGTGTAGAGTCGGACGAGCGTTTGCAGCATCTCGCCGTTAACTTCAGCCGAACCGGAGGGCAGAGGGCCGAAGCGGCTCTGTACCGGCGAGTGTCCCAGCACCGCATCCACGAGCTGGATCATCCGGTCGAGCCAGGCCGTACGGCCCAGCAGCTCCACCAAGGGGGTGAGTCCGTCCTTGGCGTACTCGGACGCGCCGAAGATGAGCTGTTCCAAAGTCATGTCGCGAACGCGGAAGGGACGCAGGTCGGCGTCGTGAGGGAAGCCGAGTGAGTCGGTGGTGAGCGTGAGTTCGGAACGGAGGATGTCGAACATCAGCCCGCTGAAACGGTCGCGGTTCGCCAGCCAGTCGGTGAGGATCAAAAACGGGTAGAGATCCGCGGCGCTGTCCTTCACCATGTAGAGCTTCCACTGCGGTCGCTTGGTGTACGGATTGTCCGGGTGATGCCTGGGCAGGAGGTTCGTTTGTGGGTCGCGCACCTTCAGCCAGGCGTCCGCGCACCGCTGGGTGCGCTGAAGGATTTCGGCAACGAGCTGGGCGTTGGCCTTCGCGTTTTGACGCGGAGCCGCTGGTTTTGCCCCCGCGGAGACAGGTAGTAGGAAGGCACACGCGATTACCAAAGCTGCCCTTGCGAACATTGGGAACCTCCTGTTGCTTCCATCCAAACTGGCGTCATCGCTCGCCGAGCGCTCAAGCTAGGCCTGCCGGAGCAATTAGCTTGCGAGCAAGCACGATGGACTGGGGAGCGCCGCAAGTCGCGACGCGACGGCGATCCCCCCGCGAATGGAACAGGATTTCATGCGCCCCGAAACCGGGTCGGTCAGCCCCTCTGGACCACACACTGGAGAAGAATTTCGCGCTTGCGGTTTCCCACAGCCTTCGCCGATCCCGTCAACGCGGAGAGTCCCATCGAGGCCGCAGGTTGGTCCGTGACCGATTGCCCAGCTGAGCCTCGACGCGGTGCGGCCAGCGTCGTCCCGGCGTGGTCGGCGTCTTCCGTGGTGGCCTGTGGGATGCTCTGGGTAGCTGCCCTCCATCGCCTACCCGGTCGGCCTTGGGGGGCGCTTGAGCCGTACCTCACGCGCGGACTAGAGTTCTCACCAGAGTGCCTTCTTCAGCGCCCGGCGCCAGAGGGTCTTGTCCCATTTCAGTGTCAAGTTGCGCGCTGTATCGAACGCGAGCGCCGTGCTGTCCTGATTGGCCAGTCCGGACAGCGAAGCCCA
>CAYXFI010000665.1:0-1720 GCA_964464205.1 uncultured Cytophagia bacterium | reverse complement strand
AGAACCACGCCATCCGTCCGGGCGACCTGGGCGATGAATTCCGCCGCACGCTTCCAATCCACGCCCACGCGGCCCATTCCGGTGTCTACTTTCACGTGGACTCTCGCCTCCTTGCCCCGCCTGCGGGCCGCTTCGGCCAGCGTACGAAAAGTCTCTCGCGTGTACACTGTGGCGCTGAGGCCGTGTTCCAGGTAGAGGTCCGCTTCGCCCGGCAGAACGCCGCCAAACACCAGAATGGGCGAACCCACACCTCCTTCGCGCAGCTCAACGGCCTCTTCCACCATTGCTACGGCCAGATACTGCGCCCCCGCCTCCAGCGCCGCCCGCGCCACCGGCACCGCCCCGTGTCCGTAGGCATTGGCCTTCACGACGGCCATCACTCGCGCCGGGGCTACCTTCTCCCCGATCGCCCGCACGTTGTCACGAATCGCCGAGAGATCGACCTCCGCTACCGTGGGCCGCACGTCTGCTCCGCTAACTGGACGACTTCCCGCTCCGCTCCTTGGGACGATTGCCCAGCAAGTAGGCGCGAATGAACGGATCCAGCTCCCCGTCCATCACAGCCTGTACGTTACCCGTTTCCACGCCCGTCCGGTGATCTTTCACCAGGGTGTAGGGGTGGAACACGTAGGACCGGATCTGATTTCCCCACGCGATTTCTTTCTTCTGGCTCTCGATTTCGGAGAGCTTCTCCCTTTCCTCCTGCTTCTTGAGCTGGTACAGCCGCGCTCGCAGGATCTTCATCGCCGCTTCGCGATTGCGGTGCTGGGAACGCTCGCTCTGACACGTGACCACGATCCCCGTCGGGATGTGGGTGATTCGCACAGCCGAGCTTGTCTTGTTCACGTGCTGACCGCCGGCCCCGCTAGCGCGAAAAGTGTCGATCCGCAGGTCGTTGGGATCGATCTCCACTTCCACATCCGATTCGATTTCGGGGTACACAAACACGCTCGCGAACGAGGTGTGGCGGCGCTGATTGAAATCGAAGGGCGAGATGCGCACCAGGCGGTGCACACCGGCCTCCGCCTTCAGGAAACCGTAGGCGTAGTTACCCCGCACCTCAATGGTGGCATCCTTGATCCCCGCTTCCTCGCCCGGCTGGAGATCCAGGATCTGCGACTCGAAACCCTTCTTCTCGATCCAGCGAAGATACATCCGCAGGAGCATCTCCGCCCAATCTTGCGATTCGGTGCCCCCAGCACCGGGGTGTATGGTCAGAATGGCGTTCTTCTGATCGTCCGGGTCGGACAGCAGGCTGCGCAACTCCAGATCGTCGATGGCAGCCACAATCTGGGCGACTTCCCGCTCTACCTCCCGTGCGGTCTTTTGGTCCGCCTCTTCCTCCGCGAGCTCCAGGAGGACCTTGGCGTCCTCGAGTCGCTGTTCCAGTTCCTCAAATTTCTCAACCAGCTCTTTCTCCGCACTCAGACGCTTCAGGGTGCTCTGCGCCTTCTCCTGATCGTTCCAGAAATCGGGCTTCTGTGTTTCCGCCTCCAGTTTCTCGATCGTCGCCTTCCGACTCTCGATGTCAAAGATACCTCCGAAGCTCTTCCAAGCGACCCGTCTGAGTCTCGATCCTCCGCTTCACGTCCTCGAGCATTCCTACCACCTCCTAAGTTTGCTACGTCACTTTGTCGAATCTGAGCCTGACGAATGGCGTAAGAATTCATACCTTCCGGGCCAGCCCACTGGAAACCGCAGGGTCGCAGGGCGCGCAGGG
>CAYXFI010000664.1:0-1728 GCA_964464205.1 uncultured Cytophagia bacterium | reverse complement strand
TCGCCTCGCGCCAGGCGAAAGGCAACCATCCGACCTTCGTGTCAGGAGGAACGAGGCTGAGGATCTTCGCAAGACTCCCTTCAGAGCCCTGTCTCGACTGGCCACCCTTTCCAAGAGTACTCGCGAGGTAGAGCGGATCCAAGGAACGCGTTCGTACGATGAGCGCCGCCCTGACGCCCTCCAGAAGCTCCGGATCCAAGGCATGGTAGGCGGTTGGCGCGCGAACGGTCAAAACCGTTGGACGCCATCCGTATCGTGGCAGGTACTTGCAGAAAGCCGCCACACGCTGCGTCCCGCCCATCCCCAACGGCGGGAAGTAGTACGCCACGACCAGCAGATTTCGTTCTGTTCTCGACACGCCTGAAGTTCGCCCCGCCTCCGACGTTCGTTTGCCGCCGTACGCGCGACGTTGCGACGACCCTGCTCCCAGGTGATCGACAATTCCTTCCGGGACTGCTGGGGACGACACAGCGTCTCCACGGGCCACGACTAGCAGGGGGCTGGTGCGTCCTTCCCCAAAGAAAAGCCGGCACGGACAAGACTGCACCGGCCGGCCTGGCACGAACTTGCGAAAGTCCCCAGTCTCAATTCAAGCGATTTCTACACGGCTCTGGTCGCCGATCATGAAGCGGTGCGTACGCGGCATTCCCTCCGCGTGCACCACCTGCACGTCGTAACCCAGGATGCTGCTCTCGATGCGTATCCCGACATCCAGGATTTGACTCTTGTTCATCACGATCGAAAACTCGACCTCACTGTTGCGGACGACGCAGTCGTCGCCGATCGACGTGAAGGGTCCCACGTAACTGTCCTCGATCACTGTCCGGCGGCCGATGATCGCTGGCCCACGAATGTGGCTGTTCACGATCTTTGCGCCTTTCTCGATGACCACGTTACCGGCCACGTGACTGCGGTGATCCACGAACCCGTCGACGCGCGGTTTTTGGTTCTCCAGCACCAGACGGTTCGCTTCGAGAAGATCGATCGGCTTTCCTGTGTCTTTCCACCAGCCGGTGATTTCGGAGTACGTGACTTTGTAACCGTGCTCGATCAAATACTGGTGCGCGTCAGAGATCTCCAGTTCGCCACGAGCGCTGGGCTTGATGTTTTCGACCGCTTCGAAGATGGAAGAATCGTAGATGTAGATGCCAGCCACAGCGAACTCGCTCTTGGGCACAGCGGGCTTCTCCTCGATCCGCACGATCCGTTTCCCGCGGATCTCTGGCACTCCGAATCGCTCGGGGTCCTTCACCCGGGCCAGCGTGAGGTGGCAGTTGCTCTTCTCGGCCAGGAATGCCTTCACGAAGCGCTTGATGCCGCCGACTACCATGTTGTCCCCCAGGTAGAACACGAAGGGCTCGTCCCGGATGAAATCGCGGGAGATCTTCACGACGTGAGCCAGGCCGAGCGGAGCCTCCTGTGGGATGTAGGTCACGCTGAGGCCCCACGCGCTCCCGTCGCCCACGGCCTCCCGCACCTCCTTGCCCTCCTGGTTCGTCACGATCCCAACCTCTTTGATCCCCGCACTGGCCACTGTCTCGAGGGCGTAGAACAGGATTGGTTTGTTGGCAATCGGGATCAGGTGCTTGTTCTGCGTGTGCGTCAGCGGGCGCAAGCGCGTGCCGCGTCCGCCACTGGTGATCAACGCCTTCATCGCTCCCTCTCGCTCACCTGTGCCTCCAGCCCGAAATCTCCGTTCGCCAATGGCGAGAGCAAACTCTACACCAT
>CAYXFI010000663.1:0-1732 GCA_964464205.1 uncultured Cytophagia bacterium | reverse complement strand
GTCGAGGATTCAGTTTATCAGGAGCACGACGATGACGCGCATGTGGTGGTTGGGTTGGCTGGCTTTGGCCAGCGTGGTCCTGTTTGCCCTGGCGGGGCCTGTTGCTGGGGACCAGGCCCAGCGGGATCGGTTTCAAAAGGCGTTTGGTGAGCGGAATTACAAGGATGCTTATGAGGGGTTCCGCAAGCTGGCGCTGGATGCGAAGGATGAGCCGGCGAAGGTGGGGGGCGACCTGGAGGCGGCGACGAATTGTTTGCAGCGGCTGAATCGGGTCGATGAAATCGACGCCTTTCGGGAGGCGGTGATCGCCCTCCACAAGGGGAACTGGAGGCTCCTTTGGGCGGCGGGACGGAACTATATGAGCGTCCCGCATCAGGGGTATATGATCGCCGGCCAGTTCCACCGGGGCCGGCACCGCGGCGGCGGCAAGGTGGTCAACGCCATCGAGCGGGACCGGATCCGGGCCCTGCAGTTGATGACGCAGGCGCTGCCGCTGGCGGTGAAGGATGAGAAGCACGCGGAAGTGGGCGATTTTCTGCTGGAACTGTCCAGGATTCTTTTGAACAACCGGGGCTACAGCGAGGCGTGGCGCTTGCAGTACCTGTCGGACTTAAGCGCGCTGCCGGACTATGACGACGGCTGGGGCTACTATCGTTCGGGCGGCGGGGCGCCGGTCGATGCGCAGGGCAAGCCGGTCTATCACCGCGTGCCGAAGAGGTTTGCGGACTCGAAGACCGACGGGGAGCGTTGGCGGTGGTGCCTGGAGCAGGCGATCGAGTTCAACCCCGGCCGGGCGGACGAGGTGCGCACGCAGTTTGCGCAGTTCCTGCAGAACCAGTTCGGCGTGCAGACGATGGCCTCCTACGGGTGGCGTTTCGGGCGGGTGCAGCAGGACGACACGAAAAAGGACACAAGCGGGACGTACGCGCTCGACACGCTCTCGGAGAAGGAGACGATCGCCCGGCTGGCCACGGGGGTGAAGCGTTTCGAGCTGCCGGAGGAGTTCAACTTCATCCGCGTTTACCAGCAGGTTGCCCAGAGCAAGAGCAACTACGGCACGCAGGCATTGGCGCAGTTGGCTTCGATCTTCGAGAACCGTCGCCAGTATCCGAAGGCGGCGGAGTACTGGCGCAAGGTGATCGCGCGGGACGGGTCGCAGCACTACAAGGACCGTCTGGCGCAGATCGTGGAGAGCTGGGGTCAGTTCGAGCCGGTCACGAGCCAGCCGGCGGGCCAGGGTGCGACGGTCGAGTACCGCTTCCGCAACGGCCACCAGGTCGAGCTGGTGGCGCACGAGATCAAGGTTCAGAAGCTTTTGGAGGACGTGAAGGCGTTTTTGAAGAGCAACCCGAACCGGCTCGACTGGCAGAAGGTGAACGTCGGGAACATTGGCTACCGTCTGGTTCACGAGCACCAGAGGCAATACCTGGGCGAGGAGGTGGCCCGTTGGAAGATGGTGGTCAAGCCCCGTCAAAACCACTTTGACAAGCGGGTGACGGTGAGCACGCCGCTGGAGAAGCCGGGGGCGTATCTGCTGAAGGCCACGATGCTCGGCGGGAACACGAGCCAGATCATCATTTGGACCAGCGACACGTCGATCGTCAAGAAGCCGCTGGAGGGGAAGAGCTACTACTTCGTGGCCGACGCGGTGACGGGCAAGCCGGTGGGAAAGGCGAACCTGGAGTTTTTTGGCTGGCGTCAGGAGCGGGTGGCGACGCGCAAGTACGTGGTC
>CAYXFI010000662.1:0-1733 GCA_964464205.1 uncultured Cytophagia bacterium | reverse complement strand
CAATGCCGGCGCGCGAGTACGCCACCGTCGATTTCGCGTGGATTTGGACTTTCGAGCGGCACACGCTCGCGTTCGAGATCGATCCGGCCAATCGGGTCGCGGAAGAAGAGGAACGCAACAATCGGGTCACGACTTTCACCGACGCGATCACCGTCGGTTTCTATGTGGAACAGACCGTGTACGACTACTTTCACCGGTACCAGCGCCAGTTAGGCGTGGGCTCCAACAGTTGGGAGGACTGGGCCCAGCGCCACGTAGCGCGCTGGAACCGGATGTTCGCGCAGGCCATCTACCCTGAGACGCCCGAGGGAGTGCTGGATCGGATCCGCATCGACACGATCGCGGTAGTACCCGACGGGGCGCTGCCGCTGGCGGGTGGCCTGCCCACCAACCACCCCAATCGGAATGATCGCACGGTGGACCTGCAATGGGGATTTCCGGCCAGCCTTGTCAGCGGTGGTTTCTATTCCGACCACGTCCACGCATCGGACACCAATCCGTTCTACTTCGAGGGTTCGCTGCTGCACGAGCTCGGCCACGCGCGCTATCTGATCGACCTCTACGGATTCAACGTGCACGAAAATGGGAGCGGGAGCACCGTGGCCATCCGGGAGGGCGGGGCGCTGGTTGCCGGCACCGAGTACATGCCCCTCGTGGGAGGCGGAGCCGTACACTTGACGCCCTTCAAGGGTTTGATGAACGGCCAGTACACGTTCATCGATCGCTACAGCGCAGCGGCCCTGAACCTCATCGCCGGGCATCGAGCGACGTACGGGAACTACAACGCCCCCGGCAACATCGGCGTGTTCCTGCAGGACCTCCCCCGCGAGAACATCCTGCACTTGCTGGACCAGCACGGCGGGGAGCTGTCCGGCGCACGGGTGGAAATCTACCAAGCGCAGCCGAAGCCGGGCGAGTGGTACGGAAAATACTACGACGACGAGCCCGAGCTGGTGCTGGTGGCCGACTCCACGGGACGGGTGAATGTGGGTCGCTGCCCGTTCGACCTGGGTGGGGTAATCGTTCACACCTACGGCCACAGCAACGGCGTGGCCATTCTCCGCGTGGAACACGAAGGGCAGGTGGGCTACACCTTCCTCGAGGTCACGTTCTTCAACCTGGCCTACTGGCGCGGGGACTCGCTTCGCGCCGAGTACGACGTGACCGTTCGCCTTGTGGGCGAGCCTGCTGCGGTGGCCGAGTCCCCATCGGAGATTCCGTCCCAGTGGGCCCTGCTGCCACCTCACCCGAACCCGTTCGCCACTAGCACATCGATTGCTGTACGGGTGAGGACGCGCACGTGGGCGGATCTCGCAGTGTACGACGTGCGCGGACGGCCCGTAGCGCGACTCCTGCACGGTCCGATTGATCCGGGCCTGCACCGGATCCGGTGGCGCGGTTTCGATTCGTCGCACCGCCCGCTCCCGTCCGGCGTTTACCTGATACGACTGCGTGCAGGAGGACGGACGATGACTCAGCGCGTCGTGCTGCTCCGCTGAGCCGTAGTCCCGGTACCGCCCGGGCGGACCCGCTCGGGACGAATGCGAGGGCGGTCGCCCGCGGCCTACTCACTGCACGCGAAGAGCGTAGCGGGTACTGATCAACATCTGAGTGAAGGAAGGGAGCCCGCGCGAGCGGAATTCGGGGTTCGCGCGGGTTTCTCGGGTAACAACTGGGACTCGTAGGGAATCTGTGCGGGATTGGCAACGAGAGCAGGAGCGATGAACGTGCGT
>CAYXFI010000661.1:0-1757 GCA_964464205.1 uncultured Cytophagia bacterium | reverse complement strand
ACGCGAGATCCTTGTTGAGGACAGCACGTTGGCGGTCGAGCTACTGCGCAGGGTCAAAAACGGGGCGGACTTCGGGAAGCTGGCGCGTAAGTACTCCAAGCGACCGTGGGCAGCGCAGCGCGGCGGGGATTTCGGTTACTTTGTACGCGGTAGTCACGGGATCGTGGGCAAATTGGCCTTTGAGCATCAGGTGGGCGAGTGGGTTGGGCCTGTGCGGACGCCGCAGGGCTATTCAATCTTTCAGGTGACGGGGCGAAAGGAAGGCTTTCTCCCGCCAATGACCGACGATGTACGGGAGAGGGTAACCAACGACCTGCGGCGAGAGAAATTCGAGCGTGTTTACAGAGGACTGGTAAAGGAGCTCCGTGGTCAGAGCAGGATTGTCTACGCTGACAGCACATTCAAACGAATCGTAGAGGAGCTTGGGGGCGAGGACTTCGGGTTCATGGTGGTTCGCAAGATCAAACAGTAGCCGTTGTCGGTGCTGGCTGATTCCGGACCCGTTGAGGAGCGACGGTGCGCTATCTTTTCTGGTTCCTACTGGCCCTGTTCGCGGGCCTTATCGTTTTGATGTTCACTTTTGGCGCAAGCCGGAGAGGACCGGACGAGCTGGCGATTTGGACTCAGGATCTCGCGCGGGGACGCGCAGTTCTCGATTCCCTCCTTGACGAGTACATGAGATTGCATCCGGGTATCCGCGTCCACCAGGTCTACTACGAGACGGAAGAGCTACGTAGCAACTTCATTGTTGCGGCAATTGGGGGCAGCGGACCGGATCTGGTGTATGGACCGTCAGATCAGGTGGGCCCCTTCGAGGCGATGGGGATCATTCATCCGCTGGATACCCTCCTTTCCAGGGACTTCCTGGCCGACTTTGTTGAACAGGGACAGGTGTGGTACAAAGGACACCTGTACATGCTGGCGGACCGGGTCGGCAACCACCTGATGCTGGTGTACAACAAGGATCTGGTTCGAAATCCTCCGAAAACCACGGACGAACTAATCGAGATCGGCAGAAAACTCACTCGAGACTTGGACGGCGACGGCGTAATCGAGCAGTACGGATTAGCTTGGAACTACGTGGAGCCGTTCTTCTTCATACCTTTTCTGGTGGGCTACGGCGGTTGGGTGATGGACGAACAGGGCAACCCGACGTTGGACACCCCAGCGACGGTGAAGGCCTGCCAGTTTATCTTGGACCTCAGGGAGAAGTACCGGATTATTCCGCGCGAAGCAGACCTGGATGTGGTGAACACGCTGTTCAAAATGGGCCGGGCCGCGATGGTGATCAATGGGCCGTGGTCGTGGAGGAGCTACCAGGAAGCCGGTGTGAACATGGGCCTCGCGCTGCTGCCGAAAGTCAGCGAGACGGGGCTGTATGCAGCCCCGATGGTATCGGCCACCGGCTACTGCATCAATATCAATGCCAAGGGAGAGCGTTTGCGAAGGACTGTCGATCTACTGAAGTTCCTCACCTCGACGGACGCGCAGGTGAGGCTGAGCCGTGCGCTCACCGTTGTGCCTGCACGGCGGTCAGCCCAGGAGCACCCGGCAGTGCGGTCCAACCCACTGCTCGAGATTTCGCGTAGGCAGATTGCGTTGGGGCGGCCGATGCCGGTGCGACCAGAAATGCGAGCCATATGGGATGCGATGCGGCCCGCCTACCAACTCGTGCTGAACGGTACGATCAGTCCGGAAGAAGCGGCCAGGCGGATGCAGGAGGAGGCGATTCGAAAGATACGCGAGATGCGGGAAGA
>CAYXFI010000660.1:0-1766 GCA_964464205.1 uncultured Cytophagia bacterium | reverse complement strand
CGGACGACGACGTGATGCTCGTGACGGCCAAAGGGAAACTCGCCAAGCTCCGGGCGAGGGACATCCGGGTGATGAACCGCGACACCCAGGGCAACAAACTGATCAACGTCCCTGCAGGCGACGTGGTCACAGATGTGGCCAAGGTGCTGAATGGCGAGTGAGCGGCTGCAGGGGGTGGATCGGAAAACCAAAGCGGGGACCTGAAGCTGGTCCCCGTTTTTTGTTGCTGCACGCGCCCGGAATGCGCCTTGAAGCGCTGTCGACGCGGCAGAGACTCCGCGCGCCCTCAGAAGGCTCGCCCGAGGCTGAGGTACAAGGCGCTTGAACCGCATTGGGTGCGCCCCCAGGCGAGGATCATCGGGCCGAGCGGCGTGTCGGCCGCCAGGTACACACCCGCTCCGTAGAAGAGATCCTTCGATCGGACGCTTGTGTTGTTCCTCCAGATTCCCCCCCAATCGATCCGCAGGCCGCAGTACCAGTCCGCCAGCCAGCCCCAGGGAAGCGCGAAGCGGTACTCGAGCGAGGTGCGCAGGAAGTGTCGGCCCCGCAGTTGCTCTTCGAGCAGACCGAGGAATGAGTCCAGGCCGCCCAGCGTGTACTGCTCCGGGAAAGGTGTGGACAGGTCGGAGACACCCCAGGACAGACGCGGATGGAGGGTGTGGCGCCGGTAAGTGTAGAAGCTCTCCAGGCTGGAGGCGAACTTCGTGTAGGCGATCTCACTGGTGAGGAAGCGACCGGAAGAATACTCGTAGAACCAGACGTATCTCTTGCCCGTGCGCGCGAAGGGCGCCCGGTCGCGAGTGTCGACCACGGATCGGAGGCCGATGGTCCGCAGGTCGTAGGAGCCGGTCGGGTAGCCGAGGCCGTAGATGGGGTCGAGGTCGATGTTCTCCCAGCGGATGGCGAGCCACACCGTGCCGAGGCGCCGCATCTGCTGGCCGAAGGAGAATCGCAGGCAGGACTGAATGCGGCGGTACTCGCCGACGCGTTTTCGGTCCCGATAGGCGAAGTGGCGGCCCACTTCCCGGTACAGTTGGAGCTCGGTGGTCCAATAGGTCCGGAAGATCCTGTCGATGCGGTAGCTGGCGTACAACCCCTGATCGCGGACTCCGTACAGCCCGGTGACGGTCAGGGTATTCCCAGCCCCGAACAGATTTTCGTCGGAATACTCGAAGAAGATCTTCCCCCGCCTTTCGAGGTCGTAGCGGGCGCCGAACCGCACGAGGGTTGCGCTTCTCTCCCGCACCCTCAGGCTGAGCTGGTAGCCATCCGGGGCGGGCCGCACGGAGAGTCCCACCCAGTCGAATAGCCCTGTGCTGTAAATGTTGGAGAGTCCTTCCAATGCCTCCTGGAGGCGGAAGACCTGGCCCGGCTGCAAGGGAAATTCCCGCAGAATGACGAACTCCCGTGTTCTCTCTGCACCCTCGACGTGGATGGAGCTGATCCGGCCGGGGCGGATGTGGAGCGTGAGAGTGGCTGTGGAGGAGTCGTACGCGGCGGAATCGATTCCGGCGAGAGCTAGCGCTTCGCTCCTCAAGACCGTCAGCACATCGAGAACTAGCGAAGCAAACACGGGGTAGCAGAGGGGCCGGCCGCGGTACCGCGCGGCGATGGGCTGCAGAAGCGCGTCGAGAGGGCTGCTACTGCGCCAGCGGATGGCTTTAATGACTGGAGGCCGCTGGCCTCGCAGTGAGAGCGTGTCCCCCCTGAGCTCCGCCTGCAGATCGGTGTAGCCGGAGTCGGAAAGCTGAGCCATTAGGAGGTAG
>CAYXFI010000659.1:0-1772 GCA_964464205.1 uncultured Cytophagia bacterium | reverse complement strand
GTGCCTCCAACCCGAGATATCCCTTCGCGAACGTTGCCAGCAAATTCCACACCACCTGGCGAGGCCCGGCCACGCGAGCCCTTGCTGCGGCCCGCGGGCTCGTCGCACGAGTACGACCTTAGCCCATTTCGGAATCCAGTAGCTAGCTCGGTCCGCAAAACGTTAGCCGGGCTCCTTTCACGGCAAGTCCGTACGGACATCGCAGCGCTCAGTCCGAACCCCAGCTGCTGCCGCCCCTGTCTCAGGCGCCGACGGTGTTCACGCGCGGGACGCCCTCGCTAGTGTAGGACCTTGGCGCCCAGGACTTTCTCCATGTGCTTGAGGGCGAACTGATGCGCCTCCGGGTCGAAGTCGGCTACACCCCGGGCGTGCACGACGGTCGGGTAATCCCGATTCCGAAGATCCGCCGTGGTGAACAGCACGCAGATGGACGTGCACACGCCGACCACGTGCACTTCTTCCGGCCCGATCTGCTTGAGGACGTCCTCCAAATTGGTTCCGAAGAACCCGCTGTAACGCTTCTTGGGAATGACCAGCTCGTCGTCCTTGGGCTTCAGTTCATCGATGACTTGCGCGCCCTCGGTGCCCTGCACGCAATGGGGCGGCCACATCTTGAATTCGGGGTCGTCCGGATCGTGGGCGTCAGCGATGTAAATCACGCGATCGCCACGATTCCTGAACTCCTCGAGCAGTTGCTGAATGTAGGGGACAATCTCCTGGGCAGGCTTGCCACAGGTCAGAGCACCGTCGTCGTACACGAAGTCTTTGAGCATATCGACGACCAGAAGCACTTTCGCCATCGTAGCTCACCTCCCCTCGACTTGGCGTGGCGTTCGTCGTCCTCATTGAAACAGCCGTCAACGTTCCGTCCGCAGCGAAATGGCACGCCCGGAACGTTGCTGGCCCACCAGTCGCGAGGATAGTCCACCGGTTCGGCGCAGATCGACGGGCGATCCGCACCCCAAGCCGGGAGTCCTATGCCCTAACAGCAATGTCCTGTAACGCATCTCGCAGACTCTACCTGAACCCCCGCGGGAATCCAGTTTCGGCACTTGCTGTCTTTCTCGCCCGATTGGAACACGTCAACGGGCAAACCAGAGAAGGTTCCTGCGCCGGGAAAGAACCCGCGCTCATCGTCTCTCAGATCCGCGCCACCGGCCGCCAAACTACCAGGCGGATCGAGACAGCTTGCTCACGCTCGCAAGTCGGGCTGCCGCTACCTACTCTCTCATCCTCACCCTGCTTGGCCGCGCGCAACCGCAATGTCAATCGCCTGATTCGACAGCAGGTCAGCCTCGCGATTTTCATCCCGCGGAACGTGTTTGAGCTCTACCCCGTCGAACCCTTCGACCAACTCACGAACGCGCTCCCACAGCGGAATCAGGTCAGGGCTCTTCACTCGGTATAGGCCCGTCACCTGTTTCACCAGCAATTCGCTGTCCGTGCGTACGTCGACCCGTCGGTACCCCAAGTCCCTCACCTTTTCCAACCCGTGGATCAACGCTTTGTATTCCGCCACATTGTTGGTAGTTGTGCCGATGAACGCGTATTCTTTCAGGGTTCGGCCTGACTTGGGGTCACGCACAATGATCCCCAGACCGCTGGGTCCCGGATTGCCGCGAGACGCGCCGTCCACGTAGAGTACACACGCCTCGCTCGTAGACCAGTGCTGCTCGACGAGTTCCGTGAGCTGTCGGATCAGTTCCCTGACCTCACCTTCCGACACGGCCAACCTCTGGGCGAGCTCGCGGAGATCCAACTTTTCCACCAGC
>CAYXFI010000658.1:0-1772 GCA_964464205.1 uncultured Cytophagia bacterium | reverse complement strand
TGGGCCCGCGAAGAAGCTTTCGGCCTCGTGGAGAAAGACCCGCATCTGACCGATCCGGCGCATCGTAGGCTACGCGACTTCTTCCTGAGGCACTACCGGGAAGGGCTGGATTTCGTCAAAGTGGCGTAGGCGCGACGAAGGGGCTGGCGCGCATCACCGTCGCGCGCTGCCACGCCGCTCCTGGGGGTGTGCGGATCAGTCGGAGCGATCGGTGTGGCAGAGCGGGGGCGAAGTGAAAACGGATCGGTGCATTAGATTCGGCGATGAAGGAACGGCACCCGCCCCTTGTGTCGCGAGTCGCTGGAAGGGACTCCTCGGACAAACTTGCGCGCCAGAAGCGGAGTGGGTTGTCAGAAACACGGCTTGAGGGAGAGGAGCCGATGAGTGAACGGATCTCGCAGGAAGACAAGAATCGGGTCCTGTTCCTTTACCTGGTCGAAACGTTCAAAACCGCTGCCTACCAGCACATGGGCAAGCTCAAGAATCCCGTCACGGACAAAATCGAGCGGAACCTCGATCAGGCGCGCTTCACGATCGATCTCCTGGACATGCTCCTGGTCAAAACCCGCGGCAACTTGGATGAGGAGGAGAAACGCTACCTTGAAGCCGCTGTGCGTGAACTCAAGCTCAACTACGTGGACGAGGTAGAGAAAGACCGGAGGGAGCGGGAGGCCGCGAAACAAAAGGAGACAGCGGCCTCGGAAGAGAAAACATCCTCCAGCTCGGACGCTTCGGAGCCGGGCGGGGATGAAAAGCCCAGCGCAAGCTCGGAAGAAGAATCCCGTTCCGACTCCTCACGGAAAGCAAATAGCCGATCAGTAGCGAAGAAGAACTCAGGCTCGGCTTCCAGAACGCGTTGAGAGAAAACGGACACGACAGATCGCACTGGGATCGGTTCTGGTCCAGCGGACGAAGGCCGGAGGAGATCTACTCTACGGGCGACCGAATCGCGCGGGCTTTGGATGGGTTGTTCGAACCGTCCGGGAAACGCGTGCTCGAAGTCGGCGCCGGCACGGGACGGGACAGCCTGCGTTTTGCACAGGGGGGAGCGCTGGTCGTCACCCTGGACTACTCCAGACCCGCGATCGAGCTCATTCGGGAGCAAGCGCGCAAGTCCGGGGTACGACTGTACCCGGTGCTCGCGGATGCGTTCCGGATGCCCTTCAGGCCGGGAACGTTCGACCTTGTGTTCCACCAGGGGCTACTCGAGCATTTCCGAGAGCCGCTGCCGCTGCTGAAGGCCAATGCGGAGGCCCTGCGCCCCGGAGGGCTGTTGCTGGTCGACGTTCCGCAGAAGTTCCATCTGTACACACTTGTGAAACACGCGCTCATGCTGCTGGGACGCTGGTTCGCAGGATGGGAGACAGAATTCACGATTGGCGAGCTGGAAGATCTGGTACGTCGGGCAGGACTGGTTCCGATTAGCCGTTACGGCGACTGGATGCGCCCCAGCTTCCTGTACCGTGCGGCGCGAGGACTGCTGCTACCCTTGGGGATCCGTCTTCCCATGTACCCGCGCGGACTGCCCGGGATACGGGATCTCCGCCGCCGATTGCGGGAATGGGCGCGAACACAGCCGTGGGCGTTCTACACCTTCCTGGATATCGGTGTGGTGGCCAGGCGCCCGCTAGAAAAGGGTGGGGAGAACGGGCAGGCGGTACGAACCGGCACGGACTGAGCGCGGGTGGCGATGGGCCACAGGATCCTCATCATCAACTGGCAGGACCGGCTGAACCCCTTCGCGGGCGGAGCGGAAATCCACCTGCACGAAG
>CAYXFI010000657.1:0-1779 GCA_964464205.1 uncultured Cytophagia bacterium | reverse complement strand
CTTCCTGCAGCGGATTCAGGTGAAGATAGAGGGCATCCGCTCCCACCACCTCCACTGCTTCGCGGCATTCCTCCAGCCCGAAACCGTAGTTGAGTTGCACGGCGCCCAGGTTCGAACACAGCAGGGCCGTGGGCGCGAACTGGCGCAGTGCAAAGCTGTCGCGCGCCTTGGGGTTGCCGAACATCACGCGCTGAGACCCCACCGCCATCGCGACGCCAGTGGCCTCCGCAGCCGTCGCCAAGTTCCGATTGACGCGCCGTAGCAGCTCGTGGTCGCCACCGGTCATGGAGGAAATGATCAGTGGGAAGGACAGCCTCTTGCCGAGAAACGTGATTGACGGGTCCACATCCGCCAGATTGATCTCGGGCAACGCCCGGTGCTTGAGGAGTACTTCCCCAAAGTAGCGCTTCCCCCGGTCCGCACCGGTGTCTTTCTGGATGATCTCGATGTGCTGAAGCTTGCGATCGTTGGTCCCGTCTTGCCTCATGACCGCTCCATGCGCTCGTGGGCCCGCATCAGCTCGCCAGGGTTGGTCTGGGCCGCCAGGAGAGACAACTCTCCGCAAAGGACAGTTGCCGCCGCCAGGATCGCCAGGCGACGCGCGTTCGTACCCTCCGGCCGTTGCTCGAGGCACCCCAGCCGCGACAGAGACTCACGAACGAAGTCCAGATCCTTCCCCGCCCCAACCGTGCCCACCACCAGGTTGGGCAGCGTGACCGAGAAATACAGATCCGTCCCCCGGAGCTCGGCGTGGACCAGGCCCTGTGACCCTTCCACGACGTTCGCAGCGTCCTGCCCCGTCGCGAGGTAGAAAGCCAGCAGCATATTGGCGAAATGGGCATTGGCGGTGCGAAGGCTCCCCGCGAGCACGCCACCCACCAGATTCTTCTTCAGGTTAAGATTTACCAGCTTGGCCGGAGTGGTCTTGAGGTAGCGCCGGCAAACCTCGTCCGGCACCAACAACTCCGCGATCACGTACTTGCCCCGCCCCAGCAAACCGTTCACAGCAGAAACCTTCTTGTCCACGCACAAATTCCCGGAAACAGAGACGTAGCGCGTCTCAGGGTAGGTCTGGGTGATCCACGTCAGGATCCGATCGGCCGCCTTCGTCACCATGTTGTGGCCGGCGGCGTCCCCGGTGGTGAACTCGAGCCGCAGGTACACCAGGTTCCCGGCCAACTGGTGATGAATTCCCACCAGCCGGGTGTGGGAGCTCGTCTCACGCACCAGCTCGCCGAGCTTCTCCCGGCGGGAGAGGATGTCGCTCAGGACGCGGAGGGAAACCTCCGCCCGGTCCGTTTCAAACGCAACCGAGCGAGTCATCCGCTCATCCACCACGACCGCCCGGATCCCACCGCACACGACCGAGACGCGCGCCCCTCGATTCACCGAAGGCCAGAGCGGGGCCTCGTAAGTGGCCAGAGGCACGAGGAACTCGCCGTCCACCTCGGGCCCTGCGAGTTTCAACGGCCCCACCCAGCGGAGCGGGACTTTCGCGTGGGGATGTGACCCTTTGCGAATCACCCTATCCTTTCGAAAACCCCTGTCCGAGGCCGACCACGACGCTGGTTCGAACTATTGCGGCAGTTTCGTTCGCGCACGGGAATTTGCCGGGGTCGAAACGCAAGCACCTCTGGGACCCCGTTTCATGGTACCGAACCCCGGTGCCGGAACCGCGCGAGAAAGTTACAAAATCCGCAACGCGTTTACAACCCGGAGACTACCAGGGTTTCCCCCATTTTTCACAACAGTACTCCAGTCCCCCGTCGGAATGAAACT
>CAYXFI010000656.1:0-1779 GCA_964464205.1 uncultured Cytophagia bacterium | reverse complement strand
GGCTCCTCAGTGGATTGCTCGCCGGACAGCGCTTCACGTGCACGATCGATGGCGACGCTTCGCTGAGACGTCGACCCATGCGGCGGATCATCTCGCCGCTGGAACAGATGGGCGCCCAGATCCGCGCGAGGGATGGCGGTTACGCCCCCCTGACCATCACCGGCAGGTCGCCGCTGCGCAGCATCGATTTCCGCCCGGAAGCCGCCAGCGCCCAGGTCAAAAGCTGCGTCCTGCTGGCAGGCCTGCAGGCCGAAGGAGCCACCACTGTGCGCGAGATTCGTCAGACGCGGGACCACACGGAGCGCATGCTCCCCGCCTTCGACGTACGGGTGGAGAAAGAGGGCCTGGCCGTGCGCGTTTACGGGCCGGTTCTCCCCGTCTCGCCTGGAGAGATTTCCGTGCCCGGCGATCCCTCCAGCGCGGCCTACTTGTGGGCCGCGGCAGCGATCCTACCCGGATCCGAGGTGACCGTTCGGAACGTGTGCATCAATCCCACGCGGGCGGCCGTGCTGGACGCACTCAGAACGATGGGCGCCGAGGTCAATGTGGAAAACGTGCGTCTGTGGTCCGGGGAACCCGTGGCCGACGTGACCGTGCGCGGGCGCGGCCGGCTGAGAGCCCTGGAGGTCGTGGAAACCCAGGTGCCCCTCCTGATCGACGAGCTGCCGCTCATCGCCGTGCTGACCGCACTGGCAGACGGAACCTCCACCGTGCGCGGAGCGGCCGAGCTACGGGTGAAGGAGTCCGACCGAATCGCCACCACCGTCGCCAACCTGCGCCGAATGGGCGTGCCCGTGGAAGAACGAGAAGACGGCTGGGCGATCGAGGGTGTGCCCAGCCTGCGCGGAGCAGAGTTGGACAGCTTCGGCGATCACCGGATCGCGATGGCCTTCGCCGTGGCGGGACTGGCCGCCTCCGGTGACACCCAAATCCACAATCCCGAGTGCGTGGACATCTCCTTCCCCGGATTCTTCGAGGTGCTCGATGGCTTGCGGCGCTGAACGAGCGGTGACGGCAACCACTGTTACGCTGGGAGTGATCGGGCACCCGGTGAGGCACTCCCTCTCCCCAATCCTGCAGAATGCCCTGCTGGAACGACTTGGCGTGGACGCCTGCTACCACGCTTTCGAGGTGTCCAGCAGTTCGTTCGACGAAGCCGTACGGGGCGCTGCGGCCCTCGGCTTCAGGGGTCTGAACGTGACGGTGCCGCACAAGCGCCGCGCCGCCCTTCTGTGCCACCATCTGACGCCCGAGAGCCAAGCCCTCGGGGTGGCGAACACGCTCCTGTTCACCGACGGCGGGATTCGGGGCCACACCACCGATCCGATCGGCTTTTTGCGCCCGCTGGAGGTTCGCGAGGTGGACCTGCGCGGGGCCCACGTGGTGATCCTGGGCGCGGGGGGTGCCGCGCGGGCTGTCGCCTACGCGTGCGCTCGGGCGGGAGTCGCGTCCGTATCGCTTCACAACCGCACGCTCCAGAAGGCAGTGGACGTGGCCGCCGCGCTCAGCGCGGTGGAATCCGGAGTTCGTTTTGAAGCTGCTCCGCTCGATGCGGAGGCGGTGAGCCGGGCGTGCGAAAGGGCCCGGCTCGTGGTCAATGCAACTTCCGCAGGCATGTGGCCGGACGTCGATTCCACGCCGCTCCCGGAAGGAACCGTTCTACCGGCCGGCGGCCTGGCTTACGATCTGGTCTACAACCCGCTGCGCACGCGATTCCTGCAGGAGGCCGAACGGCAGGGTCTGGAGACCCAAGATGGGCTCGACATGCTGATCTACCAG
>CAYXFI010000655.1:0-1797 GCA_964464205.1 uncultured Cytophagia bacterium | reverse complement strand
TGCCGGAGCAGACTACAGAGGTCAGCGCCGTGTTTCGCGAGCCGCCGGTTTGGGCCGGTTCCGGACCAGCGAGCGGGGGCTGCGGACAGTCCGCGACTCTCAGTTGACGACGTTAGGACAGGGCTTGATGCTCACCGTGGCCTTCGTCCCACCCCACCAGCAGACGCAAGTACACTCGCTGCAATGTACGTAGTAGCAGTACGGCCTGGGAGTGGGGTCGCAACCGCCTATGGAACAGCCGCCACAGGACGACGGCCAGCACGAAGTGATGGCTCCGCTGCTACCCCCGCCACCCTCTGCAAGCAGGGGTGCCATCCTGGGGATCGTGATGACCGCAAGGACCACCAGCAACGCAATCACACCCAATGGCTTCGCACGTGCGTGCTTCATACGTCATCACCTCCTTTCGTCACAGCTCTCGCGACCGCCGTGTCGACACTAGCACGATCGCTTTCACCTCGTCGGTTCACGTCGTGCCGCGAGACTCTGCGCTGTCCATACCTAGGTACGCAGCCCCCCCAGGTCTCTGGGGTATCCGGTATATTTCCAGTAACCGATTCTCCAGATTGAGCACGAGGCAGCCCTTTCGACCCGTGATCGCGGTGTAGGTGGGCGGGTGGGGAGCTTCCCCATGCAGGTAAGCGGTGTCCGTTCGCACTGGGGTAAGCCGCCAGGCGAAACCGTCGAGTGACAGGCACACTACCTCGCCCCGCACGAGCAAGTACACGGTAGCGCGATCTACAGCGATACCGTCGCAGTAGCTCAGGATGACGCGCGATGGGTACCGTCCTCCGCGCGTTGTGCCCGTTTCTCGCGTGACAAAACGTGCGTGGTCCCCGGTCATTTGCCAGCCCCTTACCCGCCTCCCATCCCGATCGAAAACCTCGAGATACGGCTCGAAGTGGAGCTGAACGGCCACAAGCCCTGCGCCATCTGTACACACGTAAGGACTGTTAAGGACCGTGTAGGACAGTCTTCCCATCGAAGGATGCCTTTCTCGAAACGAACGGATGTGCTCCAATCCGTCCCCGGGTCGAAGCAAGTGTACGATTTTACTGTTCCAGGGAGTCAGCCCACCTAGGACCAAAGTGGAAGGATGGGAAAGGTAGTCGATGTCGTCGAGCCCGAACGGGATGGGCACGGAAGACACGTAGCGCAATCGATGGTCCAAGATCTGGATGCGCGCATTCCCCTTATCGAGCACAAAGCTGTAGCTGTCGCTGACGGCCAGCTTGAGAGGCGGCAGGAACTCTTTCGGGCCCATCCCTTTGTGACCGGTCTTACGTAGCAAGCGGCCCGTGCTGTCCAAAACGGCAACTCCGGGCCGGAGCCTGTCGCTCAGCACAATTCGACCCGACGGAGTGAGGACAATGTCGTTGACTTCGTAGAATCGAATCTTGCCACTCCCGTCTTCCGGCAACACGACGTGTCGTGGTCGGATTGTCGTCCTCGGTAGGTGATCCACATCCACTACAAACAGGCCTTGCCTGCCCGTATCCCTATTGCCGCACCCAAGCAGGAGGGTCGCCGCGAGCGCCGCAAGAAACAGACGTTTCTGCGCGAAGCTCAGTCGCGCACCAACGAGGCGGCCAAATGTCCAACGGGCGGCAGGTGGTCCACTGATAGCTTCACCCGGAGGCTCGGTGCCTCCACCACCACCAAGGCGCTCCGGCCATTCCGGACCCCGAGTGCTTCCCAAAGGCATCGTTTCCCCTTGGTTTCTGTTTCTAGTATTCCCGTCGTTGGGTTTGTCGCCGTTGAACGCCAGCGTACAATTATCAGTTGGACGCCCTCCCC
>CAYXFI010000654.1:0-1800 GCA_964464205.1 uncultured Cytophagia bacterium | reverse complement strand
TCCCGTGCAAGAAGACCTTATCTCACTGTTCCATGACGACGATCAGATCACGCTTTGGCAGGAACGCGCTTTCCCAGTCGATAAGCCCGACAAACGGTGCCGGGAGAGAAACGGATACTTGCGCAAGAATCCCGAGGATCCTGGAGAACCGGTGTTTTTCATCACCGACGAGCAGAACCGCGTGGTCTTTTTCGGCCGGGCCCAGATGTTCCGCCTGCCCTACCGGAATCGACCCATCGACCTGGTGCCGGAGGAGCTCCGCGACCCCTGCGTGATCGACTACGCCGAGGCCCTGTTTGGCTACCTCAGGACAAATGAGGAGCTCGACCGGATGGGCCTCACCGGCGAGAGGCGACCTCCCCAGGGGGACAAGCGGCGGGGCTACGCGGGTCGCGTGTTCGTTACGGACGCCGTCCTTGAGAAAGGTCAGAGAGACATCTGGCTGGTGCCTGAGAATGCGAAAGAAGTGAGGTCGCAGGGTGGGGCCGTTCTCCTGGACCCGAACAAGAGGGCTTTGGTACCGAAGATCCTGGCCTCCCCCAAGCCCACGGCGTTCCAGATGTATCTGACGCAGGAATTCCCCGACGACCCGAAGAGGTTGTACCACTACGACACCAACCAGCCATGCCGGTTCGCCAAGACCACCATCCGGGGCAGCAAACGGTATTGGCACCAGCAACTCAACAAGAACCGCAATGTCAGCTGCGAGGAGATCGTAGCGCACATCCGGGAGAGCGCCGAGGCGAACGTCACGGACAATGACACCCAGCACACCGTGATCAAACCGATCAAGCCTGGCGTGCGGTTCGGCTTCCGCGTGTACTTCGAGAACCTGAATGATGCGGAATTGGGCGCCCTGTGCTGGGCTTTACAACCCCTCGGAGAGAATGGCAAGCAGTACTTTCACCACGTGGGCATGGGCAAGCCCCTAGGCATGGGCTCGGTGAAGCTGGAAGCCACTCTGCACCTGATCGACCGCAAACAGCGCTACGCGGGGCTTTTTGCGGACAGGCCTGACGGCCTGAACTGGGAAGAAGGCATACGAGACGGCGAAAACCTCTGCAACCACGAGGAACTGGAAGAGCTCGTCCGACCTTTCGAACAGCACGTGATCGGGGAGCTCTGCGGCGCCGGAAAGGTCCAGCACCTGTACGAGATCCGCCGGATCGCCACCCTCTTGAAGATGATGGAGTGGCCGGGATTCCGGGCGGAATGGGAAGGCCCACGCTACCTCGAAGATAAGAAGCGGCCCAATACCCGGTACATGCGAATCGATTGGCCGGAGGAGGCGCGAGACGGGTCCACCCAGAAGAAGAAAGGCAAGAACGGAAAGAAGAGGGTGAATGAGTACCAACACCGACCGGTGTTGCCCGATCCGTCCCGCTACGACGAACTTTGCGGAGATTGGAGCCCGGCGGGGTGCGAGGGACGCGAGGCCGAGGAGTGGCATTTCGGCCGATCGGACGCCCCGAGCGATGGCCGTCGCGAAGCGGCGCAGTCCTCCCGCAGCACAGGTGCGGCACGCGGTGCACCGGGTGCCGACGCGCACGGTTCCTCCGGGGAGGTTGGGACTGTGGCGTCGGGCACAGCCGCCGCGTCCGCGGAACCCGACCGGCCCGTCCGATTGGCTGTGGAGGTTGTGGAGCCAACCGAGGAAGTTCGCGGCGGGCGGGCCCGGGTGCGGACTCCGGGCGGCCGGCGGGTCCTGTGCACCGGCATACCGGAACCGATACGAAGCGGGCGATTCCGGGCCCGAGTGTGGTACCACGGAGACAGTCCCGCCTGGGCCCAGTTCCAGGC
>CAYXFI010000653.1:0-1800 GCA_964464205.1 uncultured Cytophagia bacterium | reverse complement strand
TCAGGGGGGCTTTCCGATCTGGACTGGTCATGATCTCTCCCACCTTCGCTGCCCGCAAATCCGGTCTTTCGTGCCGCGAACACCGGAATCCGCCAGCAAACCGAGGCCCGCAGTTCCAGCGGAGACCCAATCAACTGAAGAAGGCGAGCCACAGAATGCCGGTGAGGCCCACGGCGAAACAGTAGTAGGCGAAGCGATCCAGCCGCCCCCGCCGCACTACCGCCAGCAACCAGCGCAGGGCCAGCACGCCGCTGACGTAGGAAGAAAGCAAGCCCACAGCCAGCGTCGCAAGGTAGGCCGCGTGGAGCGGCTCCCGCGCAAGGTCCAGAGACTCGAGCACGGCCGCGCCGAAAATGGCGGGCAGAGCCAGCAGGAATGAGAAACGCGCCGCTTCCTCCCGCTGCACCCGGAGGTACATTGCGGTCGCGATTGTCGAGCCCGACCTGGATATCCCCGGCAGAATCGCTACACTCTGGGCTACGCCGATCAGCAATGCGCGGAACCAACCGAACCTGGTTTCGCTACCCCTGGCCCATCTGGTTCCCAGCAAAATCAGGCCAGTGGCGATGAGCATGAAGGACACGAGCAGGGGACTGGAGAAAGCCTCCTCGATCGACGACTCGAATGCGACGCCGACCACCCCCGCCGGAACGCTTCCAACCAGGATCAGGAGCAAAGTCCGAAAACCAACGTCCTGGCGATACAAGCTCCGCAGCCGGTCCGGACTTGGAGCTCCGGCGGCCCGACCAAGGGAGCGAAGCATGCCGATGATGTCCGTCCAAAAGACCGTCACCACCGCCAGGAGCGTCCCGAAGTGGGCGAACACCTCGTAGGCCACACCCTGCGTGTGTACCCCGAGGATGGCCTTACCAAGCACAAGATGACCTGAGCTACTGATGGGCAGGAATTCCGTGATTCCCTGTACGATCCCCAGCAGCAAAGCGTCCCACAGCGACAATGGCGACTCCTTCCGTCAGTTCCGTTGACTGCCCGCCTCAGGCCCGTCACGATTCCCAGTGCCGTCCCCCTGCAGGCCCGATATCTTCGTAACTCACTGTTGGTGTGGAATCTACGCCCGAATGCCATAAATTGCAAGGGAAAGTCCCGCCCTCAACATCGGCCTCCCACAACAAAAAAGCCCGGGGTCAACTCCGGGCCTTTCACAGAATTCCACGTCCGACATGCCGCCGGACGCAAGCATCGGTCTTGCAGGTGCGAACCTTTTCGGCTACCACTTCCCCCTGCACAGCCCCATCCGTCCCCTGCGGAGGACGGACGGGAAGACTCAATCGGCCGCCGGCTACTTTTCGGCTTCTTCCTCCGCAGCTTCGGCCGCTTCTTTCTTTTTCTTCTCCTTCTCGGCTTTGCGCTTTTCGCGCTCCTCTTTGGCTTTCTCCTGGCGCTTCACCAGAGTGCCTTCGTAGCCGACCAGCTCGAGCATCGCCATCTCGGCCCCGTCGCCACGGCGAGTTCCCAGCCGAATGATTCGCGTGTAGCCTCCCTGCCGTTCGCCGAGCTGGGGGGCAATTTCGTGGAAAAGAATCCCCACGGCTTTCTTGTTGGGCAACAATCGGAGCACGTGCCGCCGCGCGGCCAGGTCGCCCCGCTTGCCAAACTCAATCAACCTCTCGACGAACGGCCGCGCCTCCTTGGCCTTGGCCACCGTCGTGATGATGCCCTTGTGTTCGAACAGAGCGACGGCGAGGTTCCGTAGCAGCGCCTTACGATGAGAAGGAGACCGACTGAGTCCCCTGCCAACCTTCCGATGTCTCATGATTCAGTGCCCTCGATCTGCCTTAG
>CAYXFI010000652.1:0-1804 GCA_964464205.1 uncultured Cytophagia bacterium | reverse complement strand
CGTCCACCAGGAACTGAATGGCCGAGGTTCCTTTCCTCTCCAGTTCCCGCCCGAAGTCCTGGGGGATCACCAGCAGGGCATTGGCTCGCCGGCTGCGGAAAAGTTCGTCTGCGGTCTCGGGGGACCCCTTCACCGGGAAGACGTGGAACAGCTGGCTTCCCTCGAAGCGGGATACCAGTTGCCGGGAGGCCTCATTCCGGGCGAAATCAATCACCCCGAGGTCCACGCGTTGAATCTCCAGATTCAACGCATAGCCAAACATCACCCGCTGTACTAGGGGCACCACAATCACAATGGCCAGCGTGCGGAAATCGTGAAGGATGTGGTAGACTTCCTTCCGTGCGATGGCGCGTATGCGAGCAAAACTCTGCTTCATTTCGATCTGGCCTTTGCCTCGATGAGCGTCTCGAACGGGGGATCCGAACCGGCTTTGCTCAAACGCACGACTACTGCGCTTGAGCCCGCTCTCGCAGGAGTTTCAGGAACACTTCCTGAATCGAATCGCAGTGGTTCACTTCCTTGAGTGTGGTCGGAGGATCGAGTGCGATGATCTGCCCGCTCTCCATGATGGCGACTCTCTGGCAATACTCCGCTTCTTCCATGAAGTGGGTGGTGACAATGAGCGTGGTGCCTGTGTCCGCCTTGGCGTGGATCAGGTCCCAGAAGGCCCGTCTGGCCCGGGGATCCACACCGGAGGTTGGCTCGTCCAGGAATAAGATTGGTGGATCGTGGAGCGTAGCGCACCCCAGAGCGAGTCTCTGTTTGAACCCGAGCGGGAGATCCCGTGCCAGGGCGCTGCGGAAACGGGAAAGGTCCAGTTCCTCAATGGACTCGCCGATACGCCGCCGGAGGTCGGCGCGGTTCAAGCCGTACACGCCGCCGTAGAACTCGAGATTCTCCTCCACGGTCAGATCGGGGTACAGGGAGAAACGCTGACTCATGTAGCCGATCCTACGACGCACGGCCTCTCCGGAGGTGACGACGTTCAACCCGTCCACGTAGGCTTGCCCCTCGCTTGGGGCAAGCAGGCCGCAGAGCATGCGGATCAGAGTGGTCTTGCCGGCGCCGTTGGGACCCAGGAGCCCGAATACCTCGCCGCGGTCTACGCGCAGGGACACGCGGTCCACTGCGACGAAGGACCCAAACCTCCGGGTTAGATTCACGGTGCGGATAGCTTCCCTCACTTCAGTCACGCCTGTTGCCTCTGTGCCGGTCAGCCTTTCAGCCGAGAGCACCCGCGAGTTCCGGACCCGCGAGAAACTTTGAACAACCGCAGGGACGCAGTGAGCGCAGGGAGTTTCCCTGTGATCCGAATTGATTTGCCCCCTCGCCGGCGCTTGAGCGGCCGCAGCCATGCGGGCGGACGTTCGCGGTCTGTAGGAGGCAGCTCCAGCTGCCGAAACGTTTTGTGCAGTGATTCGGGATCCGGAAGTCCCTACGACCGTGGGATGTGGCCTGGTTACGGGAAGGCGGCTCGCTGCGCAGGCCGTTGATCGCCGTTCGTAGGGGGCACCTCCCGCTGCCGGCGCGACCGGCGTCAGGGTTGGCTACCAGAAGGCTGCTGGGCGGGGCGGTCAATCGCCGTTGGCAGGAGGCAGCTCCGGCTGCCGAAAGAGTCAGGACTCGGGACCGGGGGGGCCTTCCCGCTTGCGCCGTGCGCTTTGTGGGAATGGCTAAAAGGTTCGTCCGGGAGCCAGTAGGCTGAGCGCCGTAGTAGGAGGCAGCTCCCGCTGCCGAAAGGGCTTGTGTTCGGCACCGGGAGGTCCCGACAATCACACGCGGATCGACAAGCTGCTTTCGGGGC
>CAYXFI010000651.1:0-1806 GCA_964464205.1 uncultured Cytophagia bacterium | reverse complement strand
GACGACTTACTACCGGCAGTGGAGTTCCCTCGAACCGAACAACGCGGTGGCTCGGTACGGGTACGGTCTGTGCCTTTCCTACTTGGCAACGGCGGAGGCGGAGCGGAAACTTGACGTTTCAGAGATCAACCGGAAACTGCTGGATGCTTCGTCCGAGCAACTGGAGCTGGCGCTGCGTGCCGATTACACATTGGTACCCGCCTACTTGGCGCTGGCGTTCAACTACGAACAGATGGAACTGTACCGGGGGGCACGAAAGAGGGGAGGCCGCTACTGGCTGGGTGCAATATTCCGGGCTGTGAGCGCGCCGGTACGGTCGGTGGCCGACTTCCTCCTCGGCACCGGTGGCCGACCGCGCCCGGGGTACTACGAGCGGGCGGTTCAGCTTCTGCGGACCGCGCTGCAATTGAACGACGAGGCGGAGCATCCGGAGTTAGAGGCGGCCATCCTGCAGAATCTCGCGAACGATCTGTACGCGCTGGGCGCGTACAGCTACCCCGAGGCTCTCGAGTACTACAGGCGCCGGCTTGCGATTTCCCGGCGTTTCGCAAGCCCGCTGGAGGAGGCCGAGATCTGGACGCGCATGGGCAAATGCGCGCTGGTCACTTTGGAGTACGATTCAGCCGCCGTTTACTTCGAGCGAGCCGAACGAGCTGCACGGCGAGGTGGGGCGCGAGACCGGGTTTTCGTGGCGGGAGGATTGCGCGGTTACGCTCTCTTCGAAGCGGGAAGGTACGAAGAGGCGGCGGTGACATTCCGGGGACTGCTGCGGGAATTCGCCGGAACCCTTGGGCCGGGTCCGCTGGAGAAGCTCCACCGTAACCTGGCCCTCACGTACTCGCGCCTCGGTGAGGTGGACTCGTGCCTGCGGCACGTGGCTCGTGCGGAAGCGCTTCTGGAGAGTGGGCGAATCCGGCGGCCGAAGTTACGGCCGCTGCGCATCCGGATGGAGGTGCTGGGTATCCCCTTCCCTGTCCCCTTTGTCGATCTGCGCCGCTTCGGCCTGAGGCCAGTGGGTGAGTCGACGACGCTGAGCCCCGCGCAGGAGCGATCTCTGCTCGCAGGTGCGGCTTCGGATGTGCTGTTCCGGGCGGGAAAAATCGCTCTGGCAATCCGCTACGCTCACCGGGCGGTGAATTCGCTGGGCGGCAAAGGGGAGGAGCGCGCCCGGGCTCGCGCCACGTATCGGCTCGCTCAGCTGTACTTGTTGGCCGGTTCTTGGCAGGAGGCGCGGGAGCTGTTCTTGCGGGGATGGTCGTTGGCTCGCGCCGCAGGAGACTACGCGGGTTTGGTAGCGTGCGTGGAAGCGTTGGAGCGCTGGGCGCTCTACAGGGCCACACTGCTGGATTCGGGCGGGTTGGATTCAGCGGCAGCGGAGGGAAGGAATCTCCTGGAGGATTTGTTCGTCCGAACCGAGGAAGAGCTCCGGAAGGCCAGGGCGCCCAAAGGTCTATCGTACGCGCTGCAGACGCTGCGGCTGAGCCTGGATACGGGGACGGAACTGGCTGCAGCGAAAGGGGACACGAGCATTGAGCGGTCAATGGTGCGGCTCGACCGGTACGTGCGCGCTCTGGCTTTGGCGGATTCCGTGTTGGCGGACAGCGCGTGGGTGGCCCCGGAGCTGGTCGGTGCGGCTCTGAAGCAGGTTTGCTCGCAGGCTCTGGCACTGGGGGACGTGGGCACCGCGTACAGGAAGGGGCTGGAACTGCGTCGCTTCGCGCTGCGTCGCCGGGACGTGAAACTGCTGGCGTACGCGCAAGTTCTGCTGGGAGCAGCCGTTCGTCGAATGAGTGCGGAGGAGCGCAG
>CAYXFI010000650.1:0-1809 GCA_964464205.1 uncultured Cytophagia bacterium | reverse complement strand
TGTTGTTGAGGTAGGGTCTTTCATTTGGTTTTGGAGGGACGCGCCCCTGCGCGTCTTGGGTGGAGAGGTTTCCTCGAAGACTTGTTCGACCCTGTCGCCGCGAGACGCGGCTCCCACAGGAACAACGGGTGTGAGTCGAAAATTGTGGGAGCCACCTCTGGTGGCGACGCTAAGATGCTTTGGAAGGGTTCGGATTGATGCTTTGTATGTTTGAGTTGTTACCAACTTGAGTGAAACTGGCCCGGTTTGCGGGCCGACACCGGCTTGGAGGGACCCGCTCCTGCGCGTCCTGGGGGTGGGTGGTGGTTCAATAGGGCCGGTGAATGATGGTACAGTTCCGCCCGCTGCGCGGGCGGTAGCCCGGGCAAGAGCCCAGCCCTCCGATTTTCCGGGGTTCCTCTCGGCCCGTTTCGCCGCGAGACGCGGCTCCCACAATGAAGACAAGAAGGTGTAGGCGGAGAGTTGTGGGAGCCAGCTCTGCTGGCGATCTCGGGAGAGGTGCGCAACACGCATGGCTCAATGATCGTTGTTAGATTCGCTGCCGGGAAGCCCGGCCCGCAATGCGGACCGAAGGGCGGACAGGAGCCCGCCCCTCCAAGTTGGGCTTCGATGGGCTGGACCGGGCTTTTTCGACTCTGTCGCCGCGGGACGCGGCTCCCAGAGCGGCTGCCACTGTGTTAGCGGGAGGTGAGGCAAGGTTGTTCGCGCACAATGGGAGGTGAGGGTGTTGACCGAAAGGCTCAATCGAAAACTTGGCTTCTTCTTGCTGGCGCTGCTGACGGCGATCACATTCGCAGTATTGAGTTGCGCCAGGTGGAGGCCCATTGAGATCGAAAAGGGCGAATCGCGACGACTGCTGTCCTTCACCGCAACCGACTCCACTGAAGCGGTGCTCGAACTGGAGCTGACGGCGGAGGTGGACTGGGGGGTACCGGGACGGGAATCGGCCGTACTGCGCGTCCTGCTCGACGGCCGACGGAACCACGACGTGCTCCTCGTGCATTCGCCCGCTCGGAGTCGCACCATGCTCGGTCCGGTGAGCCGCGGCGGGCACACCGTCGAAATCCTGCTGGACCGCTGGCTCACCGCCGACAGCATCGCTTCGGTCCGGATTCGCTCGGCTTGCGTTACTCTCTTTGCGCCGGGGGATTCGCTGTACCCGGTCATCGCCCATGCGCCCTTTCTCTACGGCCGTCCCGGGACCCAGCGGACCGACGCTCCACTGCTTGCTTGGCACGAACGGACGCGAACGGATTCCGGAGCCCGCATCCTCTACTCGGTCATTTGGAGCAATGAGGACGCCGGCACGGATACCGACGACCTGCTGTCGCGTTGGGGCCGCACGACGGACATCGAGTGGATCTACGATGTACGGCTCGACCGGCGTGGACGAGTTTTCTCCGAGGTTTTCCAGGGACCGGGCCACGAAACCACTCCCTTCCGGGGCCGCAAACGCGGCGCCCACCCACTCCTGCGCACCTGCACGCTGAACAACAACGTGTGCGACAAAGATTCGTCGGATCTGCTCTTCGCGTTCGCCCCGCTGCTGACGAGGCCCCCTGATGAACCCCGCGAGCACCTGATGGACCTCGAACCCTGGACCTACGCGGTGATGGCGGCCGAACTCCGCCGCGAAGGAAAGCTCGAGGCATCGCCGAACCCATCCACGCCCGAGCCAGGGGACCTGCGCGACTTCCTGTTTGTCGATTTCAGCACGGGCGGCGATTGGGAGGAAGTGGACCTGGTCTTCGCGGCGCAGGATCGCGACGGTCAGTGGTACTCGTGCAAACACGGGATCGATTCGGTGCA
>CAYXFI010000649.1:0-1810 GCA_964464205.1 uncultured Cytophagia bacterium | reverse complement strand
TTTGCGGGACGAGAAGTGGGCCCGCAAGATCGGTATGACCCCACTCGATGGCGATCTGTTTTCGGAAAGCTTCATGCGGAACCTGGAATCTGCCAAGCTGTCCAACGCGGATTTCCTGCAGGCCATGCTCTACCTGTCCACTTTTCAGGACGGGGACACGCGCCGCAGGGCGAGTTTCCAGGCTCTCGACGTGGAAGAGCTGGGAAGCGTCTACGAGGCGCTGCTCGATCTGCAGCCGGTGCTCGAACTGGAGCGCCCCGACGAGCCTTTTCGGTTCGTGGAGGGGACGGAGCGTAAGTCCACCGGGTCGTACTACACGCCAAGGGATCTGGTGCACGAACTGGTAGAGAGTGCGCTGGTCCCGGTAATCCGGGAGCGGCTGAAGCAGGCGAAGGAATTGGCGAGCAGGGAGCAAGCGAGTAGGGAGAGAAAGAATCATGGCGGTCAACTCGTACCAGGATCTGAACGTGTGGCAAAAGGCAATGGAGCTGGCCGAAGAGTGCTACCGGCTGACCAAAACGTTCCCGAGACAGGAGATGTACGGGATGATCTCGCAGATCCGGAGGGCGGCAGTGTCGATTCCAGCGAACATCGCGGAAGGCTGGGGGAGAGGTACCACGAAGGAGTACATCCAGTTTCTTCGGATCGCTCAGGGGAGCGTGAAGGAGCTGGAAACCCATCTGATCCTTTGCCAGAGGGTAGGGCTGATGACGGCGGATCAGGCGAAGGTGGCGCTCAAACTGCTGGGCGAGGTATCGCGGATGACGATCGCCCTCATTGGTTCTTTGCAGCGCAAGCAAAAGTAGGCCCTGACTCGCCTGTCCCCTACTCCCTCCTCGCCGAGCAAGCTCTTCTCAGCATCCGCATCCTCGACCCCGCTTCCGGTTCCGGCCACTTTCTCCTGGCAGCGGCGCGGCGGCTCGGTACTGAGCTTGCGAAGGTCCGCACCGGCGAGGAACAGCCCGCTCCGAAGCCTTACAGGGAAGCCCTGCGTGACGTGATCACGCGCTGCATCTACGCCGTGGACGTAAATCCCTTGGCGGTGGAATTGTGCAAACTGGCCCTGTGGATCGAAGGGCACAATAAGGGCATGCCGCTCACGTTTCTCGACCACCATATCAAGTGCGGAAATTCGCTGGTGGGTGTGTTTGATCTGAAAGTGCTGCGCGAGGGGATTCCCGACGAGGCCTACAAGCCGGTCAGCGGCGATGGCAAATCCATTGCCAGGATGGTGCAGAATAGCAACCGGCAGGCCCGCAAAGAGCACCCGGATCAGATGGAAATGGAATTCCCGGAAGTGAAGCTCGAAGAGGAACTGCGCACCGCCGCGGTGGAACTGGCTGAGCTGGCCAATGTGCCGCAGGACTCTCCCGACCGCGTTCGGACCGTCCGCGAGATTCACCGGAGAATGCGCACGAAGGATTCGCGCTACTGGTGCCTGTGGAACGCGGCAAACCTGTGGGCGGCGGCGTTCTTTGTACCGTTGACGGAGGAAAACCTCCCGCGGATCCCCACGACGCGCCACCTGCGCAGATACCTGCAGAACCCTGGCGCCATCGACGCTCGGGTGATCGGGACGGCCAGTGCCCTGGCTCAAAAGCACGCGTTCTTCCACTGGCCCGTTGAATTTCCGGACGTCTTCGCGGCAGGGGGTTTTGACGTTGTCCTCTCCAACCCGCCGTGGGAACGAATCAAACTCCAGGAGAAGGAATTCTTCGCCACCCGCGAGCGGCGGATCGCCGAGGCCCCCAACGCGGCCGCCCGCAAACGGATGATCGCCGCCCTACCGCAGGAAAACCCGGCCCTCTGG
>CAYXFI010000648.1:0-1822 GCA_964464205.1 uncultured Cytophagia bacterium | reverse complement strand
AGGGGATCGCGTTGCGGGAGGCAATTCGCCAGGCCCGTGGCGAGGTTTCTTTTCCCACACTGCAGAACCAGTGCGTGGGGATCTGCGCGGGCGATGGAGTGTGGGGAGCTCTCCTCGCGATCGTTTCACTGGGTTCACCCGGATCGATAACCGAGGAATCGCGCCTTTGGGCGGATTTCGCTTCTCTCTTTCGCTATTGGCGGAACAAAGTGGAAGGGCTTGGCAGCGGTGCACCGGTTCTCCCTCAAGACTTGTTCTCGCGGCTTCCCGTTTTTGACAGCGAAGGGCTAACGCGCCTTGGGGAATTGGGGCGTTTTTTGGCATCTGCGGTGAACTGCCGGGATATACAGGTGGGCAAGCTACCACAGTACGCCAAGCTACATGCTGCGGAGTTCCGGGGCCTTGTGGACGGGCTTCCCGAAAGTGGCCTCACCTGTCTGGCCCTAGCCCCATTGAGTGACGGTTGTCTCTACGGGCGAGCGGCCCAGTTGCTTGCGCAGCTGCCGGAAGGGGGCGCCAACGCCAAAGCGGAAAAGGCGGTGCTTCTCGCCTACGCCTTGTCCTGGGGTGGGACGGCCGGAGGAAGGGGGCCGGATCTGGACAGAGCTCTTCAGGTGCTGGAAAGCGTGAATGAAGCTGGGTTGGATACACCGCACCGGGTGGAGCTCTACTTCGCGAAAGGCATGGTGAGTCTGGTACGTGAGGGATGGAGCGATCGGACAAGACGATACTTCGAGGAGGTGGAGGACATCGATCCCCGGAGCGCCTATTTCCGGCGGCGGCTTGCACCAGGGGGCCCTGATGTAGACCGACTGAGCCGTGCTCTGTGGCAGGCGGAGCGACTTGTGGCTCAAGGATATCATCTCGAGTGGCTGGTCGAAGGGCTGAGAGATGTAGCGGGTGTGACACCGGTCGAAACCAGACCGGCGGAACTGCTTCCGGATGGCCCACCACGCCGCTGGGATATCCTTCGTCCTGACTTCTCAGAGGGGAATGTTTCCAGGGCATTGTACCTTGACTTGCTAGAGGCCGTTTCTGAGTACGTGTCCGCCTATTTGCCATTGTCTGAGTTGCCGGGAACCTGGTGGCCGGGCGTTGCCGCGCGGACGATTGATGGTCCACGGGAATTTCATTTGCAGACACAGATCCCCGTTTCTGTTGCACTGGAGGGGGCAAGCTGGCCTGCCAATCTGTGGGTGTTGCGCGACACGGTGAAGATCTTTGAGTCGTCCTCCTACCGGGGGGAAGAATTCGAACTGCTCAGTGGTGCCCGCTATCAGATCATTGTGAACGTCCCCGGGCACTGGCCCACTTATGTGGACACGTTCTTCGTGGAGCCGCATCAGCAGCTTCGCGTAGCAGTGCGACCGGCAATGCAAATCTCGGGTACGACGATGCTCGACGATCCCGCTGACAGGTCCATTCTGCTGTGGATGGCGGGGGACCAGCAGCTTTCCTACGACGCTGTAGGACATCGGTACGAGTTCGCCGGCGCTTCTGAGATCACGTGGACCCAGCGGGAGGGGGAACGCTACTCGCAGATCACCAAGTTCGTGCGCGTCGGGGAAAAGGTCCGTTTCCTGGACGTGGGCAGCAATCAGGTTCTCGGCCTGTCCGGGGGAATACCGCCTGCTCTCGGGACGCTGACGCGGCTGGACACCCTGGGGATGACTCAAGCGTCGGACCTTTCGACGTGGTCGGGGGGACTCCTCGTTGCGGATCGTGGTTCCGAGCAGATCTACGCTTTGGACGCGGACGCTTCGAGTGTGGTGGCACAATCGAAACCGCTCGGCATGACGTTGACGGCGGTCCTTGGACTACC
>CAYXFI010000647.1:0-1835 GCA_964464205.1 uncultured Cytophagia bacterium | reverse complement strand
GTCGTCAGCGTCGCCAAAGCGGGGGTAGAGACGCTGGAGCGCATCCTCCGCGGCTTCACGTACTTTCTCAACGAGGCTTGTGCCGGTCTTCTCCGATCCTCCGGCGAGGATCACCCGTGCGACGGTGAGCAACTCGTCGAGGAGGGTATCGCGTTGCTGTTCGGCAAGAGCTCGACGTGTCTCCATTGCCTTCCGCGCCTCAACTCCTTCATTCTCCGTCGGTTGGCCCTTGGCGTTGAGTGTCTCCCGGGCGGCCTTGGCGCTCGCCAAGTACTTCTTAAGCTCGTCAGCGGAACGCCGGGGGAGGTACACCGTGACCAGGGGACTCTCCGTACCTGCGGCACGGGCGTCCGCTAGAACGGACTTCTCGTCGTCGTTCCAGCCATCCCGCACCCAGATAGGGACGTCAGGACCGGCGGTGGGCGGCGGATCCGGGGTGAAGTGAAGCTCGATCTTGCGCTGGATCTTGCTCTGGCCGTGGGGAATCTTTAGGCCCTGGAGGGCCGCGCCGACACGGGCGCGCAGCAGCTCCGCCCGCTCGCTCGCCAACCCGGCAGTGTCGTTCTGAATGCGGGAAAGGCGGTTACGATACTCGCTCTCCCATGCGGCGCTCTCGCGGGTTTGGAGCCGGTATCCGCCCCCGACGGACATGAGCGTGCCCGCCTCGACGAGTTCATCGAGCAACCGGGGGATCCGCTTGCGCAACTCGGCGCTACCAGCGGTGAGGTCCTCGACGAGGAGATCCGCCAGGGTGTCGGGCGTGGCCCGCAGGCCGGTGTCCGCACTTTCGGGTTTGCGAGGAAACTTCCCGATCAGGAAGCAGAGCGCGCATAGACGCGACTTGAGGCGCCCGTCTTCGGTGCCGTCGTCGAGGCGCTCAATCACCTCTTGGATCTCGCGGAGCAGAACTCCGCTTTGAACCATCTGGGTTTTGTTCTGTTCATAGAGGAAATCAGCGGGGACGACGGTCCCGAGCGGTTTATCGGCCGTAGCACGCACGGCCTCGAAGACGTTGGTAAGCTGGTTGCGCAGCTCGGCTTTAGTGCCCGTGGGATCCACAGCGCGCATCGCTTGTTCCCAGAAGCGGCGACGCACGGGAAGCAACGGGTAATCAGCCACCAGGATTGGGTGGTCTTCCGGCCGGGGACCTAGCTTCGTTCCCTTCAAGTGACGCGAGATCTCGCCGCTGCACTTCTCAAGGAGTTCGCGGACCGCCGGTTCCTTGTCCGGTTTCTTGGCCAGCACGATCTTGCGGATCACGGTGTCCACGTCGGCATCGGACAGCTCGACGGACAACCGGAATCGGGCTTGAAGCTTCTGAAGCTGTGGAGTTCCCGTAATGGCGGTCTGCCCCGTGCCCACGAAGAGGAGACGGGCCCCGAAGTGCTTCGAGCAGGCTTCGGCCACCTCCTGCAGGCGATAGGCACGATCGGAGCTATCGCCGATGTATTGTTGGACTTCATCGAGGACGATAAGCGTACACGGGAGGTTCCCGTCGACGGCGAGTGCTTCTTCGATAGCCATGGTCATCTCAGCGTCGGAGATGTCCGTCGGCCGTGGAAACTGGGCCTTGATCTGGGCGCGCACCTCTCGCTCACTGGGGGCGAAGTTCGAGTCTACCTCGAGGAGCGCTTTGGCCAACACGGGCGAGACGTAGAGATCCGCGAGTTCCCTCTCGAAGTTCCGGCCGGCTTTTTCTACAGCGCTTTTCACCGAGTCAAGGAAACCGTTCTTCTTAAGGAATAGGACAAACCGGGCGGCTGCGTAATCATCCGGCAGTCCCACCGAACGGAATATGATCCCCAACAGCGCCAGGCGCACACTCTCCCCAGCGC
>CAYXFI010000646.1:0-1836 GCA_964464205.1 uncultured Cytophagia bacterium | reverse complement strand
AGCAGGTAGTCCATCTGGGCTTCGAGCCCGTACTGACGTGCGCGGGAATAGTCGTGGCTGTCGTGGAAGTAGTCCGTCCAGCCGTTCCCGAAGCCGGACAGCCGCACGCGGTAGGCCAGATTCGGGTTCACCACGCGTCTCCACTGGGCGGCCAAATGGACCTTGGCCGATCGGATGTGATCGCCCACCGCATCTGGCGACACCTCGAGGGCGCGGCTTTGGTCCGGCCACATCAAGTTTGCGCCGTAGTTGTCGGTGCTGGCTATCCAGATGAACTCTACTCGATCGCGCAAAGAAGGCCGAAGCAGCGCTTTGGCGAATGCGTTCCAGCGGCTGTAGTTGCCGTTCATCTTGTAGCCGGTGGACTCGGAGCGCTTGAGGTTGGCCGTGAAGGCTATCTTGCCCACGCGGTTCGAATGGGACACGGACCACTCGGAAAAGCGGAGCAGTCGGTCGGTCCACCGCCATTCCGGATGGGGTGGTCTGTCGTACACGCCCACCAAGGTGCGAATACTGGTGCGCGGTCGCCCGGCGGGGTCCTGCGTCACCACGTTGATCACACCGCCGAGGGCGCTGGAGCCGTAGAGTGCCGAGCCCGCGCCCTTCACGATTTCGAGCCGTTGCACCTGGTCGATCGGTATCACATCCCACTTGATGTCGCCGCTGTCGCCGGGCATCATCGGCACACCGTCGACGAGCAGCAGCACGCGCGAACCCGCTCCCCGGCTGTACCCACTGGAACCGCGGATGTTGACCTGACTGGAGACCAGCGTCACCCCGGGGGCGTACTGCAGGTACTCGTCGAGGTACAAGCGATTGCGTGCCACGATGTCGTCGCGGGAGAGAATTGCCACGGACTGGGGCGAATCCTCCAGACTCTGGTGCCGTTTCGAGGCGGTGACCACCACTTCCGGGGCCCGCAGAACGGTCTGCTGCAGGTGGAAGTCGAGCCTGCGTCCCTCGCCCGGGCGGAGCACCACCTGTTCCTGCACGGACTTGAATCCGACCATCCGCGCCGTGATCCGGTACTTCCCGGGCGGGAGGATCAGCCGATAACCGCCCTGGGCATCTGTGGTTGTACCGAGAAAGGTGCCTTCCACCACGATCTGCACCCCGGGAAGCGGCTCGCCGGTGCGAGCGTCGAGGACTCTACCGGTCAACTGCGCACGTTCCCCCGGCCCGAAAGGAGCTGCGCGGTCCACGGCGGGACCCAGAATGAGGCTGATGATCACGAGGGCTCGCAGAATGACCTTCATCGTTTCGCCCCCCGCGAGTGAGACACGCCCCGGGCCCGGCCGGCCGCCATGCGTGGCCAAATCGAGCCGAAATCGGCCCAAATGTCCACGCCGGTCACCACAGTGCCTGGCTTCACCTCCACACTGCCCGGCTGTGTCGAGTCCTCCCGCGACCGATACAAACCGATCTGTTTCAGATCGAGCAAACTTGTGCCCAGAGCTTTCCAGACGACCACGATGTAGCGGTAGGTGCCCGGGGGTAGATCGAGGTGGTAGGGCGCATCGGGGACGCCCGTGGGCAGCGGCTCGGTGAAGCCTTTCACGCGGTAGTAGTCCTGAAGGGTCTGGGGGACAATGTCGAAGGCGGCCACGCGCACGAACTCGGTGTTTGCGGGCCACTCGCCGATGAAATGCACCGTTCCCTCGATGGCGCCACGGTTGAAATCCACCACGAGCTCCACCGGTTCCACCCAGGTACGCTCATCGGGGATCACGATGGTGCCCGGTCGGAGCGTATCTTGCGAGTCGCGGTAGTAGGCGGCGATCGAGGTCAGGTCCAACTGACCACCGGGACCCGGCAACAGGAGACCAAGAAACTCGT
>CAYXFI010000645.1:0-1857 GCA_964464205.1 uncultured Cytophagia bacterium | reverse complement strand
TCGGTCGGTGCGACGAGGCGCAGGCTCCCCGACTCGATGCTCGAACCCAGCGGCTCGATCCACGTCTGCCATGCTGCGGGCGTCACGCGACGCCGAACTTGCTGGTGGAAGGTCTCCCATTCCACGGTGCCTGAAGCTGTCTCGGCCACCTCTGTCCGCTCCTCTCGCCCTACGAAGCCCTGTCCACATACCTGTCCACAGGGTGTGGAGAATTCTGTTGCACGGGCCCGACCACCCGACTCGTGTCCCGGTGAATCGAATCTCTCTTCCAGCAGAAGTGAGACGAAGGGCACGAGGACGGCGGCGAGTATATGGCACGCTCGAGACGGGCGGCAAGACGGGGAAAGAAGACGCTATGCGGATCGACGAGATCGGGCACGCGGCACAGAATCCTTGTGAGATAAGGGATTACGTAACTGGCAATAGATGGCAGGACCGTGCTCTTGGGCGGAAACCGCCGTTTGGGGCTGCGAACGATGTTTCGCGCTCGCTAACGAGTTTTCGCGTTCCTGTGCACAACTTCGCGTCCTTCCCGGACTCACATGACTACGTCCCCGATCGACCTAGAATTGCACCGTTCGTTATCTTCCCGGTCGCACCGCGACCTCCCAACCGGGGGACACCTCACTATGAAGCGCACCTATCAACCCAACGTGCGGCGCCGCAAGCGCAAGCACGGTTTTCGCTCCCGCATGCGAACCCGCTCGGGGCGTGCCGTCATCAAGCGGCGTCGTCTCAAGGGCCGTCGGCAGCTCACTGCCTAGGAACGGACGCCCGTTCGTTTCGCTGCGGTCCTCCGCACGATTCTCAGCCGTGTATCGCACCGGAACAGCCGGGCGAGGTGGGGGGATCAAGGTGATCGGAGCACCGGGCGAGTATGGACTCCCCCAGGTCGGCGTCGTTGCCGGCCGCAGCGTAGGGAACGCGGTGTCCCGGAACCGGGCGAAACGACGCATTCGGGAGGCATTGCGAAATGTTGAACTCGAGCCGAACATGGCATACGTGGTGATCGCCTCCGCGGCGGTCGTCCACACCGATTTCGGCCGTTTGGAGAGATGGCTTGACGAGGCGATCGCGGATTCGAAGAGGAGGAGGGTCGATGAGTAGCAACCACGATGGGGAGCCGTCGGTGGCGGCACGCCTCCTGATGGGATCGGTCAAGGTGTACCAGAAGGTCCTTTCGCCTGTCATGGGCGGAAATTGCCGGTACTATCCCTCCTGCTCTGAATACGGATACGACGCGATCCGCCTTCATGGTGCCGGTCGCGGTTCGTGGATGGCCGTCAAACGCATCGGACGCTGCCAGCCGTTCCATGAAGGCGGATACGATCCCGTGCCCGAGCCGTCCGAACACAGTCACACTACGAACGCAGGGAGCGACGCGTGAACCCATGGAACGTGTTGCTCGACCTCCTCGGGGGGGTCCTGAACTTCTTCTACCAGATATTGCCAGGTCCGATGCAGAACCTCGGCGTCGCGATCATCCTCTTGACCCTTGCCATCTCTCTTGTGATGTTCCCCCTCACGCTGAAGCAGACACGCTCGATGAGAGCGATGCAGCTCATCCAACCCGAGGTCAAGCGCCTCCAGAAGGAACTCAAGGGAGACAAGGAAGAACTCAACAAGCAGTTGATGGCGCTCTACTCCGAGCGAGGCGTGAACCCGGCCGCAGGGTGTCTGCCGATGATCGTCCAGATGCCCATCTGGTTCGCCCTGTTCCGAGTGCTGCGCAACGTCGAGGAGTACATCGAGGGAACCGTGAACTCCTCCTTCCTCGGCATGGATCTCACACAAGCTCCAAGCCAGGCAGTACCCGATGCGATCAAGAGCGGAAATTTCCTGAGCGCCGCCCCGTAC
>CAYXFI010000644.1:0-1864 GCA_964464205.1 uncultured Cytophagia bacterium | reverse complement strand
CATGCTATCCACATGCCGCTCGTCATCGTAGAAGTTCGGATCTTTCTCCCACAGAACGTGTCCATCGTTGTCAAGCAGCCAATGACCGAGAAGAACCTCATGACGTCCGTCCCCGTCGATATCGTACACCATAGGAGTATGCCAAATCCCTTTGTCCCCACCGTCGCGGCGAAAGCACCAGTAGAGCACGAATTGCCCAGCACGGTACTCGAATGCGTACACACGGAACTTCGCGTACGGCCAAGTCCACGAACTCTGCTTGACTATGACGAACCTGCTGGATCTACCCCCATCCAGGTTGGCGATTTGTGTCGACTCGTACGACAGATCCCGCTCCATGGCAAGGCGCGCCTTTGCCTTGATGTGTCCGTCATTTCCGCTCAAACAAGCCAGATACAGATCGTCGCCGTCGCGGATAGGCCCAATCGCCTCGATCTCACCATCCCCGTCGATATCGTAGGGCCTGAAATAGAACCCCCAACCAACGTTGGGATGCGAAAGCCCTGAGCCACCGGTGCGCCAAATGAGGGCGCCCGAATTGTCGTAGAGCGTGACCGATTCTTCACCCGTGATCAGGAAGTCTACCTTCCCGTCGCCAGTGAAGTCGGCGAAAAAGGGCGTTCCCCCGTCACCGCTCAAATCGATGACTTGCCATTGTTCTGGGACGCTCAAGTCGTCCAGCACTTCGGCGGATCCAAACCCGGAGGGTCGGTATGACAGGTCCGCACTCGCATCGAGCTTGTCCAAGTAGACACCGGGTGACGAAACGTGTAGTAGAATGCGATGGCTACCCCTCGCCAACTGCACAGGGGGACCGAGCTGCACCCAGGTGAACGATTCACACGCCGCCAATTCGACTGTCGAAACCTGGGTGCCGTCCACCATCACCTGGATCTGAGCAGGGTTGTCCGCCCGATATCGCAGCCAAAATGCGTAAGAATCACTCCGGTCGAATAGGATCGTGGTGCTGACGTCGGCTCCGATTGCCTGCTGAGTGAGCAGGAGTCCCGTCCACAGGCAAACCAGCGCAGTGGGCAGTTTCATGTGTCCACCCCGTTACGTGGGCTCCGATTGGACGACTTGGTTGAGTTGGTTAAATAGGCCAAATAGGGGAAGAACGGTGAGACCGGGACATAACCGTGTGCAACCGCAGTGTATTCCGTTCGGGAATGAACCTGTTCTGCGCACCGCAGATCGCCCGTTCGGTAGCTCTGTTCAGAACTTCGTCCGCACAAAAGTGGCATCCCCGCCGCACGACCCCCGCGCTCATGGACCGCCGGAGACAAACGGTATCCGGCGGACGGCGGGTTTCCTATCATGGGAACGCAATTGTCCCCCTATTCGAAAACCCCTCCAGCGCTCATCCCAGGTTTTCAGGAGACAGGCAGGAACAATGTCTCGAATCGGGTAGCATATTAACGGCAAAACGCGATGATTGCGGAAACAGCGCTTTCCCAACCCTTTCGTCAGCGACAAAACGGAGAATACTGAAACCAGTCGAAACGCCAAGCGGCATTCTCGTCAGCCCTCGTCCACGGCGGGCACTCGCATCTACGAAACGACCCGTCGCCAGCATTGCTGAGGCACAGTCAAGACCCCCTCTAGCTCGAGTCAGCCGCTTCCTAATGTCAGGCGCATCGTCAACCCGTCCACCTGGGAGACTTGTGGTAATGGCAGAACCCCGCCGTGTCCAGCGCACTCTGATTTCACGAAGTCCATGCCCACCGAACCGGAACAGGGCAACTGGAGAGTGAGGCAACTGGCGTGGACGGCAAGACATAAGGGGGCAGAGATCATGGTGCCGTTTGAAGATTCGGATCTCGTTGCGGGACTCGAAGTTTTTGCCTTCCGCCCGCAGGCTGAC
>CAYXFI010000643.1:0-1865 GCA_964464205.1 uncultured Cytophagia bacterium | reverse complement strand
CTGAATCCGCCGGGAGAACAGGCCACAGCCCATCCTGCGGGAAAGCGGTACGGGCGGCAAGGCCGCAGCGGACGCCGAGAATTCCGCCGCCGTGAAACAGCTGCCAACCTCGGCTTGAGGCCGGTTCCTTCACCCGCCTGCCAGGGACACCAAGACGGAATTTCCCTACTCGGCGACTGGCCGCCCGGTCGTGCACCTGACTTTGGGCAGAAGGGATCCAGGCTGAAGTCAGGGTTCAGCAGGCGTTCTCCAAGCTCCCGGTTGGTTCCCGGCAGTTGCGCCTCGTCCGCGGATCAGCTCCGGCTTCCTCGCAAGTCTCCAAGTTGCCTTTGACGTTTCCCGCCGTTTTCGGTATCTTCACAATCGCCGCGAAGAGGCTGGATACGGCCCGTCTCAACGGTTAGGACCTGACGGATGGAGCCATTCGCCTACTCCAGTTTGCTCGACATTGTGCTTCTGTCCCTTCGCGTGTCTGGGACGGCTGTGCTGCTCAGTGCGGGCTTGGGGATCCCCGTGGGCGTGTGGCTCGGGATGAGCCGCTCCCCGCTGAGTCGTGCCTTGCTGCCGGCTGTCCACACGGGAACGGCCCTGCCCCCGGTGGTCGTCGGACTCGCCCTATACATCCTGCTGTCCAGGGATGGCCCGCTGGCCCCCTTCAACTGGCCCTCGGCGGCTTTCCCCTCGGAACAGCGCTGGCGGTCAACGTCGCAATTCTGTGGCTGCGGCGCGGGAGAGCCCTCGCATGAGTCCCCCAGCCTACGTACTCCGGAACGTCGAGCACAGGTACGGGGGCTCGTATCGACTGCGCATACCCACGCTGGAAATCCCGTCGGGGCAGACGTTCTGCATCCTCGGGCCCACGGGCGCGGGGAAAAGCACGTTGCTCCGCCTCCTGGCCGGCCTGGAATCACCGACGGCCGGACAGATCTGGTTCCACGGGGTGGAACTGTCATCCGGTGCGCCCGTGTTACCGACGCACCTTCGGCGCCGGATCACGATGGTGTTTCAGCGCCCCCTTTTGCTGAAGACAACTGTCCGAGGCAACGTGGACTACGGTCTGCGAATCCGGCGCCGGAACCGCGCGTCGGATGAGGCTCTGCGGATGCTCAGCCGTCTCGGCCTGTCCGCCCATGCGGATCAGCCCGCCAGAACCCTCTCCGCAGTGGCTTCGGGCAGGACTTCCTGGTTGCTGCTGGGGGTCACAGGCATGGCCTACGTGCGGGGGGTCGGCGCCGTGTGGGCGGTGGTCGGACACATTCTCGTGGGACTGTTTCTCCTCGCCTTCGTCGGACGCAGGCTGAGGCGGCTGACCGGCCACCACGGCGACCTGACAGTTCCGGACTTCCTGGAGACTCGCTTCCCGGACAATTCAGGCCCGGATACGGGCTCTCGTCGTTGTGGTGATCTTAGCGTTCATGGTCACCTACGTGGCCGCGCAATTCACCGCCGGGGGCAAAACCTTCGTGGCGAGCTTCGGCATCCCTTCGCTGCGGGGAGTGCTGCTGACGGCCGGCATCGTGGTGGTGTACACCCTCCCCGGGGGATTTCTCGCCGCGTCACTCACAGACGTGCTTGAGCCCTGTTTCATGATCACCTTTCTGGCCGCCCTGCCCCTCGCCGCTTTCTGGGGCTGGGGCGGCTGGTTCGCGGTGTTCACCCAGCTCGCTCCCCTAGTTTTGCTACGTCAGTTTCTGGGCGAGTTGAGGCCAGCTCGCATTCGGGGCATCCTCGGTCGTAAAGAGACCGCCTCTGGCCAAGACGCAAAGGGGAGGAAAGACAACAGCCGACAGTTGCATTTCGAAGTGGAAACCGTACGTGTCCTTGGTTCGCCTCCTTTTGCGGCAAGAGGTCAGGGACTCCACCGA
>CAYXFI010000642.1:0-1866 GCA_964464205.1 uncultured Cytophagia bacterium | reverse complement strand
TTCAAATCCCAACGACTTACGTCAAACAATGGAGGATTTTCGGTGGAATCTCTGGGAGACTACCGGCAAAGCAGGAGGTCCAGCAAGCGTCGGCTGGGGCCTCGACCGTGAAAGCCTTCTCAGTGCTTCTGTCCCCGACGAAAGTAGGCGTAGACAGGAAGCCCCGTTCCAATGAGCACGGCCGCCGAAAGCACTCCGCCCGCCGGGTAGGCCACAAAGGTTCCGTAGGCGAGGTACAGTTGGATCGCGATCGAAAGAAGGGCCATCAACCACCATACGGGCGCACGGTAGCTGGGGCAGTAGTCCTCCTTCCGCCGCAACCAGAAAATGGCGCCGTACACGAGCGCGTTTTGCAAAAGGTAGGAGAGGGTGAAATAGCCCAGCAGATTCTCGATCCCGCCGAGAAACACGAGCAGCACGGCCACACCGGACTGGGCCAGGATCGAGACGTAGGGCGTCTCGAATCGGTCGTGCACGGCTGCGAACGCTCTGGGCCAAAGCCCGTCCCGCGCGATCGCGTACTCGATTCTCGGCTGCACCATGATGCAGGCGCTGGTGGCCCCCACCATCGAGACGAATGCCGAGATGGCCAGAAACCCCGCCGCAATGCTCGCGAAGAAGGGCAGGTAGAGAAATGGATTGGCGAACGTGCCTTCCGCTGCCACAAGATCCTCGTACGGCACGATGGCCGACGTGGCGAGGGCGATCAGCGTGTACGCCACGGTCACCCCGATGGCGCTCCCAATCAGCGCGATCGGCAGAGTGCGCTGCGGCCGCTCAATCTCTCCCGCCATGTACAGAATATTCGGAAATCCGGCGTAGGACCAGGTAGTTGCCGCAACCCCGGCCACCAGCAAACGCAGCAGCCCTCCGGCGTGCTCCCCGGCGGGCCCGGGCCGGAAATCCGAAGCGTCGATCTGAAACAGTCCCAGCAGAACCAGCAGTACCAGCGGCGAGATCTTCGCAACGGTGAGGCCGATCTGCACGTTTCCGCCCATCTTCACATCGCGCACGTGGACGTAGGTGAGAACCCCGATCAGGGCAATCGCAAAGGCCTTGCCCTGCCACGTGCTCTCGAGTGGTGGGTAGAAGACCTTGAGAGCGGAGCTGGCGCTCAGCGCGATGATGGTGATCGACGGTGTGTCGCTCGTCCAAAAGACCGTCCAGACGTACAGGAAGGCGAGAGCTTTGCTGCCAGCCTTCTTCAGGTAGAGGTAAGCGAACCCCTCTTCCGGATAGGCCGTGCCGAGTTCCGCGAGGAGGAGGATTTGCGGGATCCAGATGAGGCCTCCAATGAGCCAGGCCACGACGGCGAGGGCGGGGGTTCCAGTGACGCGCGCCACGATCGGCAGGGTGATGAAAACCCCGGAGCCGATCACCGTTCCCACGATGATGGCAACCGCATGCCACAGACCGAGCTTGCGCTTGAGTTCCGGCATCGACCGCCCCCGCGAGCTACCGTATCAGCCCCAGGCGCAAAACAGCGCGCTGGCTGCCCTGCCTAGCTTCCAGAAAATAGACGCCGCTGGCCAGTTCCTCCGCACGCCACCGAAACACAACCTCTCGACGCGCAGGTTGGCCATCCCAGAGTGTGGCCACCAGCCGCCCGCGAGCATTCCAGATCCGCACCGACAGGCGCTTGCCCGGGATCGCGCGTACGCGCACAGTGGTGGTAGCGTTGAAGGGATTCGGAAACGCCTCGACGCGAAGCTCGTGTGAAAGAGGCAATCCGTTCGACGCGCCGTCGGCCACACGGCTCTCCAGCAGGCCGAAAAACCACAGCGTCCTGAGCACAATCTCCTTGCGGACCGAATCCCCGTTCACAGTCTCAAGCGGAAAGCCGAGAACGACCACACGGCACTCCGC
>CAYXFI010000641.1:0-1866 GCA_964464205.1 uncultured Cytophagia bacterium | reverse complement strand
AGGGAAGTAGGTGGGCCGGAGTGCGAAGTCTCCTGACTTCGTAGCGCCACCGCCCGAGACTGGACTGGGAACTCTCCCTACCTCCCAGTCCGGCACATCCCTGCAATCATGAAGCGAAGCCAGGGAAGATACCGTCTGAGTGCATCACTTCAGTACCCTGGACAACGAAAAAGGCGCGACTTCGGGCGAGCATCCCCACCTCCGATTGGGTTTGGGGCCCATTTCCAGAACCAGCTCTCCGCCCGCAGCGATGGCCGAATGCGGGACCCAGGGACGATCCCAAAGCTCGCCGTTCAGCCAGGCGCGCTGAACGTACCGGTTTTGCCGTGAGACGTTCTTCGCCACGATGATGAACTCGCCGCCCGCGTACCAGGGCCGTTTCAGGCGGATCCTAACTCTGGAGAAAATGGGACTGCCCAGAATGTACTGGTCCGTCCCCGGACAAACGGGGTAGAAGCCCATCGCCGAAAAGATGTACCAGGCCGACATCTGTCCCGCATCGTCGTTGCCGCTGAGTCCGCCCGGAGTGTCGGAATAGTTCGCGTACAAGGCTTCCCGCACGCGCTGCTGCGTTTTCCAGGCCGCGCCCGCGTAGGCGTACAGGTAGGCGATGTGGTGGCTCGGCTCGTTGTCGTGAGCGTAAAAACCTCCCTCGAAGAACTCGTCCAACTTCCGCACGAAGGACTCGCGTCCGCCCATCAGACGGATTAGCCCCTCCACGTCATGTGGGACGAACCACGTGTAGACCCACGGTGTGGCCTCCGTGATGTAGGGCACCTCCGCGGCGGGATCGAACGGCTCCACCCACGATCCGTCCTCGTGCCGCCCCCGGGCGAAACCGACCGCGGGGTCAAACACGTTCCGGTAGTTCAGAGCGCGTCGCCGAAAGTCCGCGGCGTCGTCCTTGTGACCGAGCGAGTCGGCGAACACAGCCAGGCAAAAGTCATCGTAGGCGTACTCGAGCGTGCGAGAAACCTGCTCGCGATCGTGGAAGGCTTCCAGCACCGGATCTTCCAGCGGGATGTACCCCAGTCGCAGGTAGCTTTCGAGCGCCCGCCGGCCTTTCCCGTCCAGGTACTCGTCCCAGTCGCGCGGCACTTCGGTCGCGTTCTTCTTCATGAAGCGGTACGCCCCCTCCAGGTCCAAATCGCGGAAGCCCTTCACGAATGCGTCGGTGATCATCGAAATGCAGTGGTCCCCGATCATCTCCGTGGTGTAACTATTCCACGCGGGAAAGATGGGCAGCCAGCCGCCCTGCTCCGCCTTGGCGAGGAGAGAGAGGATCCAGTCGCGCACACGCTCCGGCTGGATCAGCAACAGCAGCGGGTGCTCCGCCCGGTAGGTATCCCACATCGAGAAGTCGTCGTAGTACACGAAGTCGCGAGCTACGTGCACCGAGTTGTCGCCGTCGAACCCAACGTACGTCCCGTCCGCGTCGCTGAAAACGTGCGGCAACAAAAGCGCGTGGTACAGCGCCGTGTAGAAGTTCCTTCGGTCCGACTCGCTACCACCCTCGACCTGGATCACTCCGAGAGCTTCCTCCCAGGCGCTCTTCGCCTGCTCCACCACGCGGTCGAAATCCCAGTCGGGGATCTCGGCATCCAGGTTGTTGCGCGCCTGTTCCGGACTCGTGAAGGAGCACCCGATCTTGACGAGCACGGTCCGATGATTTCGGCAGTCGAAGCGGACGTAGGCACCAGGCTGCCCTTCGGCTTGTTCCCCTCTGGGCGTGAGCTCCCGACCGTCCCACACGCCAAAGTCCTCAAATCCCTCGCGGAACCTGGCGACGAAATGTCCGCTGAACCCTGCCGGCTTGCCTGTGGCGATGTAGTAGCGAAACACAGGATTGCTCCCGATGACCTCCCG
>CAYXFI010000640.1:0-1871 GCA_964464205.1 uncultured Cytophagia bacterium | reverse complement strand
TTCGGCGTCGCGCTTCATCCCCTCGTAGGCCGTCTCCACGTCGAAATCCGTGATACCTTTCCGGTAGGCGTCCAAGATGACGGCCGCGGTGTGCTCGTGCCGGACATCGAGGAAGGGCCACTCCCGAATCCCGTCCCGGTAGTAGTCGACCAGGGAACACACGATGTCCCGGAGCTCGCGAGGGGCGATGAGCGAAAGCAGCGGGTACTTGGTGCGAAATGTGTCCCACAAGGAGTAAGTATCGTAGTGCACGTGGTCGCCCGCGCTGTGGACCCGCCCGTCGGTTCCGCGGTAGGTGCCGTCGGTCGAGGTGGTATTGAAGGGCATGGTCATGCACCGGTAGAGCGCGGTGTAGAAGAGGGTCTTGCTCTCGTCATCGCCCTCCACTTCCACGCGACTCAGGATTTCGTTCCACTTCGTCCAGGCCTGCCGGCGGACCCTTTCGAAATCCCAGTCGGGGAGCTCCACGTCCCGGTCCTTTTGGGCTTGCTCGGTACTGATGGCCGAGAGCCCGACTTTCAGCAGCAGAGTATCCCCCTCCGACGGCCGGAAGCGAAAGATTGCCCCGATCCGGGGGCCAGTCAGGACGGACGGCCGCGAGATGGACAACCTGTCGACCCACCCTGTGACTTCCGCAAAAGGGCGATTGAAAATCGCTGCGAAGTACACCGTGTAAGCGTCCTGCCTGCTACAGTTGTGCCGGGCGGTAACGTACCCGAGCAGCTCCCTGTCACCGACGATTTCGAGGCGCGCGTCCAGCACCTCGGTGAACGCCCGTCCCAGGTCAAGGAGCACGTACTGCGCGACTCCCGAGGAATAGACGTACCGATGCAATCCGACGTGAGCCGTGCAGGTCAACTCGACGTCGATGGAGTCAGCCAGTCGGACGGCGTAGTACCCCGGCTCGGCTTTCTCGGTGGCTTTGTCGTACGTCAGGGCGTAGGCTTCAGGTGCGAATCGACAGGGGCTGGTCCGTGGGAGTACGAGCACGTTGCCGCCCTCACCGCGGCAGCCCATACCCCCGACCCGCACGTGACTGAAGCCCAGGATCAGCGAGTCGTTGTAGTCGTAGCCGGAGTGCGCGTGTCCGGTCACGGCGCCGGGATACGTGTCCGGACTCAGTTTGACCATCCCAAAGGGGACGGTCGCTCCCGGGTACAACTGCCCGTGATCGTCAGCCGTGGCGATGAAAGGGTCAACGTAAGAGGCAGGGCCCGACCAGCGAGGGGTAGATCCAACGCAGGAAACTAGGAGGAAAAGCCCCAAGCTCCAGGTGGAGAAAACCACCATTTTCCGCTCCAAGCAGACCGCAGTTTGGATCCCCCGGCAACTCAAGGTTCCGTAGGGGGATCGGATCTAGCGTCCGATACCGCGCAAATCGCGGCATCCACGCCGGAGAGTAACAGCTACCGACTCGCTGCTCAACCTGATTCCATCAGGACCTCGTAACTGGGAGAATCTCCCCCAGGTTCACACGCCGGGACGCGTTCAAAACCTCGATTCCGACGATTTTTCCATCCTCTCCTACGTCCAGCACCACGTCTTCGACCGCACGTTCGTTGACCAACGGCTGAATCCGCGGGTCAAGTCTGATGTACAGCAGGTCAACTTTCGAATCGTAGGTGATCTGCATTTCTCACCCGGAAGACGAGACGGCTCAGACTTCACCTGCCAACTGTAGCGCCCTTGTGCTGACTAGCCCGCCAAACTGGAAACCCAAGCCTCGCAAGCGGTCGCGGAATCGGATGGCCGTCGACCTGCGTTTTCACAACGTTGCGCAGCCCGAGCGCCAGACTGTCCGCTCCGCTCAAGACTCATCAGACAAATTGCGTCCACCGCAGTTAGCGCCGTCACCCAACCATCGGACTGCG
>CAYXFI010000639.1:0-1875 GCA_964464205.1 uncultured Cytophagia bacterium | reverse complement strand
AAGGCCGGCTGTACTCTTTGCCCTGGATCGGGTTCACGTACAGCGCTGAGTGATTTGCTTGGGACGGGCATCCATCAGAGGAGGTGGGTATGCGAGGAAGGATTATCGCTCTGGCGGTGATACTGTTTGCAAGCCCCTGGGCGTACGCCGGGAAGAAACCGTTCACCATCGAGGATCTGTACCGAATCAAAAACGTCACCGATCCTCAGATTTCGCCGGACGGGGAGAAGATCGCTTTCGTCGTCACCGAGTACGATCTGTACGAGGGGAAGAGCAACCCGGACATCTGGCTAATGAACGCCGACGGGACCGGCCTGCGCCAGCTCACCCGCTCGGAAAAGGCCGATTGGCATCCCCGCTGGTCGCCGGATGGGAAAACGCTGCTTTTCCTCTCCAATCGGAAGGACGGCACGCAGATCTGGCTTTTGCCCGTGGAGGGAGGGGAACCGCGTCAGCTCACGGAGCTGTCCACCGGGGTCAGCGATCCCGTCTGGTCCCCGGACGGAAAGCTGATCGCCTTCTCCTCCACCGTGTTCCCCAAGTGCGGCGCCGACGACTCCTGCAACAAGGCCATCCAGGAGAAGATCGACGAGGGCCCGATCCAGGCTCATCTGGCGGATGAGCTGCTGTACCGCCACTGGAATTTCTGGAAAGACGGCAAGGTGGTGCACACGTTCGTCGTGGACGTGGAAAGCGGGGAGGTGCGCGACCTCACCCCCGGCAAGTTCGATGCCCCGGCGTTCAGTCTGGGAGGTGGGCGGGGTTACGCGTTTTCGCCGGATGGAAAGGAGCTGTGCTACGTGTCGAACCACGACAAGGATCAGGCCCTGTCCACCAACAAAGACCTGTGGATCGTCCCGGTGGAAGGTGGTGAGGCGGTGAACATCACCGATGACAACGAGGCCTACGACGCCGAGCCGCTGTATTCCCCGGACGGCCACTACATTGCCTACCGGATGCAGAAGGTGCCGGGGTACGAATCGGACAAATTCCGGCTGGCGATCTACGACCGGAAGACGGGCGAGAAGCGGGTTCTCACCGAGAGCTTCGACAATTGGGTCGACGATTTCCGCTGGGCTCCGGACTCGAAATCGATCTACTTCATCGGCGAGGTACGGGGCCACTTCCCGTTGTACAAGGTGGACATCAGGAGCGGGAAGATCTCCCTTGTGCTCGACGACAAAACGATCGATGCGTTCGAAATCGCGCCAAACGGGAAGTGGTTTGCCTACGTCCGGCGTTCGGTCGACAAACCCCGCGAGATCTACCGCGCCAGCACGACGGGCAAGAATCGCAAGCGCCTGACCACGTTCAACAAGCAAATCGAGGAAGAGGTGGACATCCGACCCGCAGAGGAGATGTGGGTCGAGGGCGCCGACGGTTGCAGCGTGCACGTGTTCATCGTGAAGCCGCACAACTTCGACCCTAAGAAGAAGTACCCGCTAGTTCTGAACGTGCACGGTGGCCCGCAGGGCCAGTGGGCCGACGCGTTTCGTGGCGACTGGCAGGTGTACCCCGGTGCCGGCTACGTCGTGGCCTTTCCGAATCCGCACGGTTCCACGGGCTACGGTCAGAAGTTCACGGAGGCGATCTCCGGCGATTGGGGCGGCAAGGTGATGGAAGACATCATGAAAGTCACCGACGCGCTGGCCGCTCTGCCGTGGGTGGACGAGGACCGTATGGGAGCGATGGGCTGGAGCTGGGGCGGCTACGCGATGATGTGGCTCGAGGGCCACACGGATCGGTTCAAATGCCTCGCGGCGATGATGGGCGTGTACGACCTACGCTCGATGTACGGCGCCACAGAGGAGCTGTGGTTCCCCGAGTGGGACATGCGCGGCACGCCGTGGACGTCGGATCTGTACGAGAAGTTCA
>CAYXFI010000638.1:0-1877 GCA_964464205.1 uncultured Cytophagia bacterium | reverse complement strand
GACCGGCACTTCCAACCGCTCGGCGGCCTCGACCAGCCGCTCTCGTCCCTCGACGGTGAGCGCCCAGACTTCCCGCGCCCTCTCGCGGCCGTACGCGGAGACGGCCCAGTTGTAGTGGCCGGGCAGCCCGGTGAGCACCATCCCGGCACTGCGTCCGGTCGCGCCGCCCGCCACGCTCAGGGCCTCCAGCATGGCCGTATCGAATCCCTCGCGGGCCAGACGCGCGACCACCGCCGCGCCCACCAACCCCGCCCCGACGACGACCACATCGCAGGCATCAATTCGTTTTTGCTCCTGCTCTGCCCGCACTGTTCTCTCCTGTCTCCGGCCAATTGGCCGTGTTGATCCCGCCGATGCTATCATCCCCTTCGCCCTCTATCCTGCTCCAGCACGGCCAATGCTTCAGTTGGCGTCAATGTCTCTATCACGGCCGCCGCTCTCTCCCGCTGCTGTTTGTCCCACGTGATCAGACAGGCTCCTTCACGCTGCGCCAAGGCCGCGTAAACCGCGTCGCAACCGCGCAGGCGGCACTCAGCGGCCAAGCGGGTCGCCAGAGTGCCCAATGCTCGATCCACTGCGATGAACCGATGGCCCGGCAGCATCCGCAAGTGGGCGGCTGCGCGATAGGCTAACTCTGTGTCATCCAGACCGCGCGCGAGAGCAGCCGCCACCTCCGGCAATAAGATCTCCGGGCATAGCACGGTCACCTCGCGGGCTGCCACGGTCTCAAGCAGGCGCACGCTTGCGATGTGATGTACTTCTTGCCGTCGCAGACGGCTCACGTACACGCTGGCATCAATGATAACCACCGCCTCACCGCCGTGTTTCGGCCAGAAGTTCGAGAGCTGACTTGTCCGACTGCCATCGAGCGCTGACCTCCCCGCTCAGCCGTTCGAGTTCCTGCCAGGCACGCTCGCCGTTTTCTTCGTCAGTAATGGGAACAATGCGTGCCGCCGGCCGTCCCCGGTAGGTGATGACATATTCAACCCGCGCCTCCCGTACCGCCCGGATGATCTCGCTGACACGGTTCTTCAATTCGCGTACTCCGATCTCCGGCATCGCTGCTCCATCTCCGAGGGGAATAGCCACATATTGTGGCTACATTGTAGCACGCTCAGAGAGCGCTGTCAAGGTTCGGCCAGCACTGCTCGGCGGAAGATGTCCAGCCCCTCGTCCACCTGCTCGCGGGTGATGGTCAGAGGGGGAATGAGGCGGATCGTCTGGGTCCAGTGGCCGCAGGGGTACATGAGCAAGCCGTCCGCGAGGGCCCGTTCGAGGATGCGGCGGACGGCCTCGGGGTTGGGCTCCTTGTCACTGCCGGGCTTGACGAACTCCACGGCAATCATCATTCCTACGCCCCGCACGTCCCCCACGATGGGCGACTCGGCCTGTAACTCACACAACGCCTCCAGCATGTAGGCGCCCTGTGCGCGGGCGTTCTCCAGCAGGTTCTCCTCGCGGATCACGTCCAGCGTGGCCAGGGCGGCAGCGCAGGAGATGGGATTGCCGCCGTAGGTGGTGCCGTGCGACGCCGCCCCCCATTTGCCCATAACCTCCCGGCGCGCCGCCGTCGCGCCCAGCGGGAAGCCGTTGGCGATGGCCTTCGCCAGGCAGACGATGTCCGGCTCCACGCCGAACACCTGGGCCGCGAACCACTCGCCGGTGCGACCAAAGCCGGTCTGCACCTCGTCGAAGATGAGCAGAATACCGTGCTGGTCGCAGATTTCGCGCAGTGCGGCCAGCCAACTGCGCGGCGGCACCACGTAGCCCCCTTCGCCTTGGATCGGCTCCACCAGAAAGGCAGCCACGTCCTCGGGCGCGATGACGTACTCGAAAAGACGCTCGATGTCCTCCAGTGCCTCCTGCGCGCACGCTTC
>CAYXFI010000637.1:0-1887 GCA_964464205.1 uncultured Cytophagia bacterium | reverse complement strand
CCCGGACCGGAGCGAGGGGGTGGCGCTCCGCTGAACCCGCCGGTGGGTCGTCTTCGGATAGCCGTTTGTGAGTCGTCAACGGTCTTTGTGAGGGGGAGCGGTTTGAGAGCTGTGGTGCCCCCGATTGTGACGTTGGGCGGGCGGAGATCGTCAGGCTGGGGGAGCTGGAGCCTGTTAGATGTTCGTCCAATCCCTCGATTCAAGGTGGAGGTTCGGTCCCATGACCGGCAAGACGACGAGATTGTGGGCCACAGTACTGGCTTCGGCTGCGGCCGTGTTGACCCTGGGCCTTGGCAATCGGGTCGACTGGCGGAAGCTCCATTTCGAAGCCATTGTGGCGGATGGCCACAACGATGCTCTCCTACGAGTGCTGCGTGGCTGCGACTTGACCCAACGGCATGACACCGGCCACATCGACATCCCCAGGTTGCGCGAGGGAGGTCTCGACTTGCCCTTCTTCGCCTGCTGGCCTTCTCCGGCCTACGTATCCCGCGGCCCGGATGACCCCGACAGTTCGGCCTACGTGGTCCGCCGCATGATTGATTCCCTCCGAGCGATCGCCTCCCGTGTACCGGACCAGCTAGTGATCGTGACGAGCGGGTCTCAGGCGGAGGAGGTCATCCGCAGCGGTCGGATCGCTGCCGCCATCGGTGTGGAGGGCGGCCACGCCATCCAGAATAGCCTGGACACGCTCGAGGTCCTGTACCGCCTTGGAGCGCGCTACATGACGCTGACGAGGATCACCTCCACGGACTGGGCTACCTCGAGCCGCGACGAATCCTCGGGGAAGGACCTGCCTTTCAGGGGTCTGACGGATTTCGGCAAACGCGTCGTGCGCCGAATGAATGAGCTCGGCATGATTGTGGACATTAGTCACGTCGGGGAGAAGACGTTCTGGGATGCGATCCGGGTGTCGGACGCTCCCGTGATCGCTTCCCACTCGTCGGTGTACGCGATCTGCCCGGTGGACCGCAACCTGAAAGACGATCAGATTCGAGCGGTGGCGGAAAAGGGTGGTGTGGTGTTGATCAATTTCTACGCGGGCTATTTGGATAGCTCGTTTGAGGCGCGCCGACGGGCACTTTTGGAGCGGCATCGCGCGCAACTTGACTCCTTGCGTGCACTCTACGGTGGCGACTACGGGAAAGTGCGCACCGTGATGGGCCGCCTGCTGCGACCGGAGATGGAGCAAATCCGTCCGCCTTTGGAGCTTTTGATCGATCACATCGACTACGTGGCAAAGCTTGTGGGTCCCGACTACGTGGGCCTCGGATCCGATTTCGATGGGATCAGCGTGACCCCGAAAGGGATCGACGACGTGAGTGACCTTCCGGTGATCACACGGGAGTTGTTGAAACGCGGGTACTCACCGGAGGACGTTCGGAAAATCCTCGGGGGCAACCTGCTCAGGGTCTTCAAGCAGGTGTGTGGATGATGGGTTTCCGGTTCCCCTCACCGGTGGGGGGACCCGACGGAAGAAGTGCCGCAGGAGGTGACGCCATGCCTGGGATCAGTCGCAGAGAATTTCTGAAGGTTTCGGCGGCCGGGACGGCAGCCACGACTCTTACCCCATTTGTCGCTGTGGGTGATTCTTCCAAGGCGCCTGTGAAGGCCAAGCGCCCGGCGGTGATTTGTAGCCGCGGTGAGTATTGGGGACGCAAGGTGAACGAGCCGGCCTGGGAGATCCTGCGGAACGGCGGCGACGTACTGGATGCGGTGCTGAAAGGCGCCAATGTGGTGGAGCTCGATCCGGAGGACACGAGCGTGGGCTACGGGGGGCTGCCCAACGAGCAAGGTGTGGTGGAACTGGATGCCTCGGTCATGTACGGGCCGACGCACAACTGTGGAGCCGTGGCGGCATTGCGGCACATTAAGACGCCGTCTCTG
>CAYXFI010000636.1:0-1890 GCA_964464205.1 uncultured Cytophagia bacterium | reverse complement strand
GAGCTCGCGATGCAGTACAACGACTCGTACAACGACAACGTCTTCACCTACGTGAACAACATCCACACCGTAGAGGGCGGCACGCACCTGATTGGTTTTCGGACCGCCCTGACGCGTACTTTGAACCAGTACGCCCAGAAGAACAACCTAATCAAGAACGGCGAGATCGCCCTGACGGGTGAGGACGTGCGCGAGGGCCTCACGGCGGTTCTGAGCGTGAAGGTGATGGAGCCCCAGTTCGAGGGGCAGACGAAGACCCGCCTGGGTAACAGTGAAGTCAAAGGGATCGTCGAGTCGATCGTAGGGGAAGGGCTGGCGAATTTCCTGGAGGAGAACCCGAGCGACGCGAAGAGGATCATCGAAAAGGCGATCACGGCGGCCCGTTCGCGAGAGGCGGCGCGGAAGGCGCGCGAGCTCACCCGCCGAAAGAAAGCTCTGGACACCGCCGGACTTCCCGGTAAGCTGGCCGATTGCTCGATCCGGGACCCCGAGCACGCCGAGCTGTACCTGGTGGAGGGTGATTCAGCGGGCGGTTCGGCGAAACAAGGACGGGATCGGCAGTTTCAGGCCATCCTCCCCCTGAAGGGTAAGATTCTGAACGTGGAGAAGGCGCGTCTGGACAAGATCCTGTCGAACGACGAGATACGCACCATCGTCGCGGCCCTGGGCACGGGAATCGGCAAGGGTGAATTCGATCCGTCACGTCTGCGGTACGGCAAAATCATCATCATGACCGACGCGGACGTGGACGGCTCGCACATTCGAACCCTGCTACTCACGTTCTTCTTCCGGTACATGCGGGAGCTCATTGAGCGCGGCCACGTGTACATTGCCCAACCGCCCCTGTACCGCATCCGGAAGGGGAAAGAGGAGTACTACGCCTACGACGACGAGGAACGCGAGGAAATCCTCGACAAGCTCGGCAGGAACGGCGTGGAGGTTCAGCGCTACAAGGGCCTCGGCGAGATGAACCCCGAGCAACTCTGGCGGACGACGATGGACCCGGAGCGCAGAACGTTGCTCCAAGTGACGATCGAGGAAGCGTTCGAAGCGGACCGGATCTTCTCAACGCTGATGGGCGACAAGGTGGAGCCGCGGCGCAAATTCATCGAAGAGAATGCCAAGTACGTCCGCAATCTGGATGTCTAAGAAGTGGGGTGGCTTTCGAAGCAGCTGTGGGGTAACCCGGAACGACGGAGGTTGACCGACTACCGATGAACGCGAAGACAGAAAGGATCATTCCAGTTCTCATCGAAGAGGAGATGAAGGATTCTTACCTGGCCTACTCGATGTCGGTGATCGTGGCCAGGGCTCTTCCGGATGTGAGGGACGGACTGAAGCCGGTGCACCGGCGGGTCCTGTACGGGATGCTGGAGCTGGGCCTGCGGCCTAACTCTCAGTACAAGAAGAGCGCGCGCATTGTTGGGGAAGTGCTGGGAAAGTACCATCCACACGGCGACGCCGCGGTGTACGATGCAATGGTGCGGATGGTCCAGGACTTCAGCATGCGCTACCCACTCATCGACGGCCAGGGGAACTTCGGCTCGATCGATGGCGACAGCCCCGCGGCGATGCGGTACACCGAAGCCCGGCTGGCCCCCATCGCCGAGGAGTTGCTGCGGGACCTCGACAAAGACACGGTGGACTTCGTACCGAATTTCGACGAGACACTGAAAGAACCCAGCGTTCTGCCAACCCTCCTGCCCAACCTGCTGGTGAACGGAGCGTCGGGGATCGCGGTGGGGATGGCCACCAACATTCCGCCTCATAATCTCGGCGAGGTGGTGGATGCTCTGGTGGCGCTGATCGATCGGCCGAACCTCCGCATCGAAACTCTGATGAAGTACATCAAGGGACCAGACTTCCCGACTGGGGGGATCATCTACGGAA
>CAYXFI010000635.1:0-1904 GCA_964464205.1 uncultured Cytophagia bacterium | reverse complement strand
TGATGTCCTCCAAACCCAACCGGCCACCCCGGTAGCGGGTGCTCCTGGCCAGCCGTTCCAAAACCTGGGCGAGCAGATGACGGCGAGTGGCATCAGTCAGGCGGCCGTCCGCCACTTCCGTGGGCCCGCCCCGGGCGACGATCCGAAACACCACCCGGTCCACCGCCCAGGGTCGGAACATCTCCACGAAGTCGTACACCAGCCCGGGTTTCTTCACCCCACGATGCAGGAAACCCCAGTGTGGGTTCAGTCCGGCAGCGCTCAGCGCGGCGTGCGCTCTGCCGTACAGAACTCCGTAGCCGTAGTTCAGCATCTGGTTCACCGGGTCGGGGCTGCCCTGGTGCACCCTCCCGGCGAAGCCGTACTCCGCGGGCAGCGCCCTGGCCACCACGCTCCAGTAGGACGCCGCCGCAATCCCCTCGAAGCCGCGGAGACGGTCGCTCCAGGCTGGATCTTCCTCCGGATACCCTTCACCGAAGTCCGTCCGCCTGACGGCACGAAGCGCCCCGAGCATTCGCTCGGACTCCTCCACGAACAGGCGGTGAAGGGCCGGATCGGCGCGCCGCCAGTACTTGTCCCAGTACTTCAGGAGTCGCAACTGGTTCTCAATCTTGCCGAGAACGAAAGCCTGAGCAACCACTTTGCCCTTCCTGCCGGCACGGGCCGCGAGCTGCGCCTCCCATACGGCGGGGTCCCCGTACGCGGGGCTCGTGAGCCGCATGACGGTGCGACCACCGAAGTCCACCGCCTCCACGGTCACGCCGTACTCGGCGCAACGAGCGAGGAAGTCGCTGCTGAGAGAGATACGTTCCCCTGCCAGGACCACGTGCCGGGTACGCCGCAGGGAGCGGGTGCACACCACGCGCCCCTCGTGACGCACCCGGACCTGATCTCCGCTCACGCCGACCACGCTGCCGCTCCGCACCACCAGCAGATTGGCCCCGCCCGCCACACGGCGGTCGTAGTGGCGCCTGCGCCCTTCCACGCTCCTCGCCGCCTCCCGAGCTCGCCGGCGATCGCGCCCATCTCGCCCGCCACGCTGCCGCTGCCCCAGCACGGCGCTCACATCGCTCAACAGCTCTCGATTGGCCTTGGTCCGGGCCCGGGGCGTCCGTTCCGCCATGCGCTCCAGACTCAGGAACGCCCGCCGGTCGCGCCGGGATACAGGCCGTTTTCGCCTCTTCGCCCAATCCAGCACCGCCTCGTTCAGCGCCTCGTCCAACTCCTGGAAGCAACGGCGGTCGTTGCACCGCTGGTAGTAGTACTGCCAGGCGCGCACGACGGCGTTCAGGGCGGCCACCAGCTCCGGCACCTCGGCGGATCCCAGGTAGTCGCACAGCTCCGCGAGCTTGCGTTTGGCTTTCTCCAGCTTCTCCGGCGCGATGCGACGCTTATGCCCCTGGAAATGCAAGCCGAGGAAGACGAACCCGCGCCGCAGGTGCACGCAAGGTTCTTCCTGTTCGTTCAACCGCAGACCGAGCTGGCTTTCGAGGAACTCGGCCGCGAATCGATACGCTTCGTCGGCCTCGCGCTCGGAGGAGCACAGGATCACGTAATCGTCGGCGTAGCGGACGTGTTCGTAGCCCCGCATGCGCAGGGCCAGGTCGAACGGATGGAGGTACACGTTGGCGAGCAATGGACTGATGAGGGCGCCCTGGGGCACACCGCTCTCCTGGGCTTCGAGACCGTGTCCCGCGACGTAGCCCATTTTCAGCCACAGTTCCACCACGTGCAGCACGGGTCCCGGCGTGCGCGTCTCGGCGAGCTGCTTGAGCAAGAGATCGTGACGAATGGAGCCGAAGAAATCGTCAATATCGGCGGTGGTGACCCACTGCCTTCCGCAGCGCAGGTGGTGCTCCACCCGTCCCAGCGCCTTGAAATGCCCCTTGCCCGGTCGGTAGCCG
>CAYXFI010000634.1:0-1908 GCA_964464205.1 uncultured Cytophagia bacterium | reverse complement strand
GCGCAAGCAGCTCGTTACAAGTAAAAGCTACGAAAGATTGCAAGTGCTTGCAAGCGTCGTGCGTCACTTTTCTTTCGCGGGCGCGGAACTGATCCTCTTGCGCACCTTTCGCCCAGAAACCGACGCCGCCGACCGTGAGCCCTATTCAGAGCACAGACGCCGCCTCGAGGTGGTGACGGTCGCTCGTTCGTCCCCCGGCCCTGTTGGCCCTGAAGTGCACCGAGTCCGAGCCGCGAAGTCGGTGGTCTGTTGGTCCGCTTTTTCCTTGACTTCCTGCCCTCAAATGCCAATTTTGTCCCCAGCAACGGACGTTGAACCAACGTTCGGGAGGTCGAGATGAAAGACCGAGGTCTGAGCAGGCGCGATTTCGTGCGCCGTGTCTCCTACGGTGTCGCGGGCGCGGCTTTTCTCGGGGGGACCGGCGCGTGGAAACCGGGGTCATCGGGTGGAGACGCGACAAAGCCCGCAGTCCTGGGCGGGGCTCCAATCCGTACTCGACCGTGGCCCAAATGGCCCGAATGGAACCCCGACACCGATGAGCCACGGGTCGTGGAAGTCCTGCGAAGCGGCGTGTGGTCCAGGAAAGACGTCGTCGATGAATTCGAGCGGAAGTGGGCCGAAGCCATCGGGGCAAAGCGCTGCCTGGCAACAAGCAACGGAACGCACGCATTGATCACCGCGCTGCGCGTGCTCGATATCGGCCCCGGTGACGAGGTGCTCACCACCCCCTACACTTTCATCGCCACCATCGACGCCATTTTGCTGAACAATGCCATGCCCGTGTTCGTGGACATCGACCCCGAAACGTTCCAGATGGACCCCGACAAGCTGGAGGCGAAGATCACCCCCAGGACCAAGGCGATCCTTCCCGTTCACATCCTCGGCCTGTCCTGCGACATGGATCGCATCATGGCCATTGCTCGCAAGTACAACCTGAAGGTGGTGGAAGATGCCTGTCAGGCCCATTTCGCCGAATACCGCGGGAAAAAAGCGGGGACGTTCGGGGAGTTCGGCGCTTTCAGTTTCCAGAACAGCAAAAACCTGCCGATCGGCGAGGGCGGCGCGCTCGTGAGCGACGACGACTCCCTAATGGACCGCGCCTTCTCGTTCCACAATTTCGGCCGCCCCTACGGCAAGATGGTCGGCGACGTGTCCGGCGACTACGTGATCGTGGGCACCAAGTGTCGGACCACGGAGTATCAAGCCGCCATTGGCCTGGCGCAACTCGCGCGACTCGGCCGCGAGACACGCCTGCGCCACGAGAACGCCGAGTACCTGAAATCGAAGATCCGGGACATCCCCGGTATCCGAACCTACCGGTTGTACGAAGGCGTCACGCTCGGGGCTTTCCACCTGTTCCCGTTCCGGATCAAAAGCGAGGAGTTCGGCGGTCTGTCCAGAGATCGATTCCTCCAGGCTCTGCAGGCCGAAGGCGTCCCCTGCTACGGTGGGTATCGACCGCTGAACAAGATGCCGTATTTGAAGGACGCTTTCACGTCGCGAGTGTTCCAGGCCATCTACTCCGAGGCCGAACTCGATTTCGACGCGTACGTGGAGCGCAACGCGTGCCCGGAGAACGATCGGCTGTGCGAGGAGGCCGTGTGGCTCCCCCAGTACGTGCTGCTCGGTTCCAAGAGCGACATGGATGACATCGCGAGAGCGATCGAGAAGATCCGCGAACACGCGGAACAAATCGCGCGGGCGTGACACATTCGGCCCGGGCGCCGGGCATGCGGCCAGCGGAGCTCAGGCCAGTTCGCCCATCGCCTGTAGACGAACGCCGTTCACCCTTTCGGCACAGGCGCGAACCCTGGGCTTGTACATCCCTGCTGTCGGCGGTGACGACCCCTCCCGGCCGAAAAGCGTCCTGCGCAAATCGGTCGTGGTCCCACTACGTCAGATTGGCCG
>CAYXFI010000633.1:0-1918 GCA_964464205.1 uncultured Cytophagia bacterium | reverse complement strand
GCGGTTGACTAGACCAAGGTGGTGAGTGGGTACTCACCTATTTCGCGACGGGTAGAGGGGAGCGCCGTACAGCAATAGATCGAGCATCGGCCTTTGGTTCATTGCGGTGGGGAAGCGGCGTTCCGTGACCAAGCGCAGTGTAGCTGAGGACGTGGAATGAGTTCTTGCTAGCGGCGATTGCTGTAGCACTGACCGGCCATTCCCCTGTCGTTCGATCAGATCCCGGATGCTCACCGAGGTGGAGGGATGGTATGCGGATCAAGATAGACATACCAAAGGGACAGATCGAGTCTTTCTGTCGGCGTTACGGCATTCGTCGTCAGGCTGTCTTCGGATCCGCTCTGCGCGAGGATTTCAGGCAGGAAAGCGACATCGACATTTTGGTTGACTTCGAACCAGGGGTTCGCGTTGGTTTTGTCACTTTCCTGCGCATACAGGAGGAGTTGAGCCGCCTGCTGGGCCGGAAGGTGGACTTGAACACCCGCGGCTTCCTCAGCCCCTACTTTCGTGAGGAGGTGATAAGGGGAGCAGAGGTGATATATGAGCAAACGTGACCATGGGATCTACTTGCGACAAATATTGCGGTACAGCCGGCAGGCAACGACAATGGCGCAGGGAAGGACGCGGTCGGACCTGGAAAGGGATGAGATGTTTCAACTTGCCCTCACGCGTCTGATCGAAATTATCGGTGAGGCCGCATCCCGAGTTTCGTGGCCAACGCGTCAGAAACACCTCACAGATTCCATGGACCGAGATCAAGGTTGAGCGGAAGTGAGCATGTGGAAAGAGTCCCCCCGCAGCGCCCTTTCCGAATTCTGTGAAAAAGACGAGAGAGCGGTCAATTTGACGCATGCAAGGCAGGACATTGCAATTTTCAATTTCGGCCACGACTTTTAGGACAGGCTCACGGCAAGTATTGCGGAAATATCGCCCAGTCCCTCAAGGGGCTCCTTTTGGCCGATGAAGTGAATCCTTGATGGGCAAACAGAGAGGTGAAGATCGATGATGAGGACAAAGCTGAGACCGCGGGTTCAGCCGCGGAAATCGCGGACGCGCCTCGTGGCTCGAGCTGTGCTGCTCATGCTCTCTGTGACCGCATTTCTTCCGACCACCCTCTTTTCCCAGAGTCCAGTAGGTCCCTACCTCTACGTCGTATCGCCTTCCTGGCTGGAGGACGGCGACGTATACTTCAGCTACGATGCGGCATTCGGTCTGCGATCCGTCCGGCCCTTCGGCGAGGACGGTGTGGAGCAGAGAGTCGGCGTAATCTACGGACTCTCCGACCGCGTTTCCCTCGTGGCAACGGCCGGGGCCTGGGTAGAAGCTGGAAGCGCCGTACACCTGGGGTCGCTCCAGGCCGAAGTGATGGCCGATCTCGTGCGCGGCCGCTCGCCACTCAGCGGCGTCTCCGTCGGAGCGGGATTCCTGCGCGAGTACCTCGGAGTGAACGTGCTGCTCGCGCGAGTGGCGGCGGGGAGTTCCTGGCGTCGCTGGCTCATCCACGGCAACGCCCTGCTGGAGAAACCGTTTGCCAAGAATCGGGACCCGGTGGATTTGATCACGTCGGCGGGCTGCTCTTACGCCCTGACGGACCGCTTTCGCGTTGGAATCGAGGCGATTGGGGAGGATCTGGAAGGTTTCTTCGAACCTGAGGAAGCTGAGGGCGGGGCCAAGTTGCTCGTCGGCCCCAGCATCCAGTGGAAGTTCTCGGACGTTTCCCACCTTCGGATTGGTGGAGGTCCGATTTTCTACATGACACAAAGCCCAGCCCGCAGCAACGCCCCGCGCTTGCTGCCTTCTTCATCGAGCGGGTTCGCCCTTCGGGCTTCTCTTACGCACGCCTTTTGATTGGGCCGTCCGGGCAATGCTGACAGGCGCCACCAGGGCCTTCGGGGCGGAACGAGTCTCTCTCCCTGGC
>CAYXFI010000632.1:0-1922 GCA_964464205.1 uncultured Cytophagia bacterium | reverse complement strand
CCAGGAATGGGCTGTCAATGCCTGGGATCCGGGCAAGATTACCGGCTACGACTACGGAGGCATCGCTACGTGGGACCGGCGGTGGTTCGATCAGAGGGTGGATGTGCTGAACGGCGATGTTACCTGGCAGATGAACAAGGTGGTGGAGCTGAAGGCCGGCTTTGAGGCCAAGATGTACGGCTACCACTACAAGAATGCCCCCATGCGGGAGATGTTCGGATACGAACAGGTGCAATTCCCGTTCACGCGGAAGGAGATCGAAGACTTCGATTTCCCCTACGAGTTTTTCCGGGACACCACCTACGCGTATCCCTACGGGCATATCCGACTGCGCGAGACGCACCCCGACAGCGCCCGCGACGAGCAGTTCTACGTGAACTACTACCGGTACCCCAGGGAGGCCGCCGCCTACATCCAGACGAAGCTGGAAATGGGAGAAGTGGTGCTGAACGCGGGGGTGAGGTGGGATGCCTACTGGCCTCGTGACGTGTACGCGCCGAGCTACGCCCACGTGTATCCCGAAATGGTGGGCGACCGGCGGTACTACGTTTGGGCGAAGCCGAAATGGCAGCTCAGCCCGCGTCTCGGTCTGTCGTTCCCCATCTCGGACCGCGGCGCGCTGCGACTGTCGTACGGCCATTTCTTCCAGGCCCCCAGCTACGAGAAGATGTACCAAAATCCGGTCTTGCCGCATTACAACTCGTACAGCATCGCGGAGACGCGGATCGGGAATCCCAACCTGAAGCCGGAGCGCACGGTCCAGTACGAGATCGGTCTGCAACAAGGGCTGACGGACGACATTGCGATGGAACTGACGGTCTTCTACAAAGACGTGCGCGATCTCCTCGGCATCGAGCTCCTGACCCTCAGCGACGCCACTACGTTCTATCGCTACGTCAACAAAGAGTTCGGCAATTCCCTCGGTTTCACACTGGCCTTCAATCAGGGGTTCGGTGGAGGAGTTGTGTCCTCTTCGATCGACTACACCTACATGATCGCCAAGGGCAGCGCGAGCAGCGCGGAAGTGCTCCGGGATATTCAAATCGTTGCGGGACCGGGTGCAGGAGCCTTCAATGTGGCCGTCCGGCGGATCAACTACTTGGACTGGGATCAGCGCCACACTCTGAACGCTGCGGTGACCATCCGGCCCACCAAGACCTGGACGATCGGCGTGATCGGCCAGCTCGGCTCCGGCTTGCCTTACACGCCAGCCACGCTCGATCCATCGATCCACCTGCCGGGTGGCGAATGGGACAACGCGGGCCGCAAGCCGACGCGGTGGAACGTGGATCTCCGGGTGGCCAAGACTTTCGAGCTGGCGGGGCTCGACTTCACCGCGGTCCTTCGGGTGTTCAACGTGTTCAACCATCTCAATGAGAACCGGGTGCATGCGATCACGGGGCGCGCGGGCCCGAACGCCTACCTGCCCGAGGTGGCGCGGAAGCGCTACTGGAGGCTGCAGCAACTTGGGGAGTTCACCCGGGAGGAGGCGGACTACGACCCGACCTTCTACTCGCGTCCCCGTCTCATTCAATTCGGTATACGGCTGGCTTTCTAGAACTGCCGGTAAGGGGTGACAGCGTATGAGGAACACAGGCGTCCGTTTCGCTCTGCTACTTGCGCTCCTGGTGGCCACTTCGACCACCGGGCACGCTCAAGATTTCGATTTGAAGAGCCGGGCCTACAAAACGCATGTGACCCGGACGGGTACTGCGGCCGGAACGATGCTCGAGATCGGCATTGGGGCGCGTGCCCAGGCCATGGGGGGTGCTTTCGTGGCGATCGCCGATGATCCGAGCGCCCTGTACTGGAATCCGGCGGGCGCGACGGAAATGGGCGCGGTGGCCGTTCAGGTTTCCAAAATCAACTGGTTTGTGGACACGGATTTGAACGTGCTGGACCTCGTCGTGCCACTCAGCGGC
>CAYXFI010000631.1:0-1931 GCA_964464205.1 uncultured Cytophagia bacterium | reverse complement strand
CACGGCAGAGAGGATTCCGTTCGCCCGATGCGCTTGTGACTCAGTTTCCCCGAGATGCGAACCGCAGCAACCGAATTGGGCCGGCGACTAGTTCTGGTCCCGCTACAACGGCCGATTGCTGGACGCTGCGGGCCCCGTCATTCAGCCCGATTCCCGGGCGCGCTCGGGAAGAAAACAGGCAACTGGGCCACCCTTGGCCGATCCGCGGGCCGAAGTTGCCGCGGAGCTCAGCCCGGTCGGGTTACCGCGCTTCCCTGTGCGCCTCAACGGACGAGCCCCGCGGCGAAAACTACAGCGGGCCTCTTGAAGCGGCGACGCTACTTCAGCTCTTCCACTTCGAGATTGTCGAAGTAGGTCACTGCGTCCGCTTTGGTCCACAAGCCGATCTTTCCGGCGTTCGGGAATGTGTTGTCCACCACGTCGAGATACTTCTTGCCGTCGTACCAGCACTGGATGTGATTGCCTTTCATCACCACTTTCAGCGAGTGCCAGACGCCGGAGGGAATCTCCACGCGGGCGCTCTGCATCATCTTGCGGACGCCGTTCACGACTTTGTAGACGCGGAAATTGCTCTCGAGCGGATTGGCGCGACAGATGTAGTAGTTGTTCGCGTCGATGAAGCGCCACACGGGTCCACCGCCGCGGTCCTCCCGCCCCTTGACAGGCTTGAATTTGACCTCGAGTTCCAGATCTTTGTACCGGGTGTCTTCGGCCACGGCGAGGTTGAAGTGGTAGCCCGCTCCCTCCTCGGAGAGCTGAGCCAGGACGTGGGTGCCACTTGGGGCCGTTTTGTCTTCGACCACTTCCCAGCGTCCCGGCTTACCTCTACCCGTGAGCTGATTGCTCCAGCCCTCAGGGAGCGAACCAACCGCGTCCGCTTCAAACGTCCACTCCCGTTCCTCGCCCTCTTCTTCTTCGGCCTCTTCCGCTTCTTCGGCTTTCTCCTCGTGTTCTTCTTTCTCCTCCTTCACTTGCTCCTCGCGCTCTGCCTCGCCGACTTCCTCCTCTTCCTCGCCCTCAATCTCGAGGATCTTGCCGTCAGCTGTGACCGTGACCTCCTGTTTCTTCCCCTCGACTTCGACGAGGCCCTCGTAGGTGTCGTCCTCCTTCTCGTGCTTGAGGATCTTGGCTCCGGGTAGCTCCTTCTGGATCGCTTTGACGACCTTCTCGGGCAGCTCTCCGCTGGCTTGGCCTTTCGATGAGCACCCTGCCGTGCAGGCGGCGAACGCGAAGACCACCCCTACGAACAGCACCAATGCCGCAAGGTTTCCTCTGCGCATGGCTTAAACCTCCCTGTTTCGCTCCATGGCTGGATCCTTGATACGCAGACCAATTTATAGTTTGAACATGAAGAAACGATGAAGATGACAGATCTTGTTGAACCCGGTTGGTGCGGGCCTGGGCTCCCACGGGTTACGAGTTGGGAATCACGCGCGGCGGACGATCTGGCGGGACATCCACGCCCTCAGGTCCGTGAAAATGGGTTCAAGAAGGGCGAGATCTGCGGCGCGCGAGGAAAGCGCTTCTCGGGGCCGCTACACTCGACGGTGCGTCGTTCCCCGCGGCGGGCCGTTGCTGCGCAGGTTTGGGCGGATAACCGTCCGGCTTGAGCTCCCACGGAGGATTTTCTGAATGGGCTTGCCATTTAGCGGCGATCCGCATATCTTGGCTCGACACGCGTCGAGGACAGACGCGCCAGGGGCCAGCATCTGTCGGCGCGCGCGGTTGCGTGGGATCGAGAAGGGGCTTTGGTACGCCCGAATTTGGTTGAAAGTGGATGCGCGCGGGGTGGAGGGAGGGGGTCCGGGAGTCGCTCCGTAAGGGCCCGGGGCATCTCGCGTCTCGGAGTTGGTCGTCTACATAACATCCGAAGGTCTGTAGAGATGAACGAACGTCCAGACTCTGCATCAAAGAGTTCCGGGAAAAGAATC
>CAYXFI010000630.1:0-1935 GCA_964464205.1 uncultured Cytophagia bacterium | reverse complement strand
GTGTTTCCTCTGTGTGCTTTGAGTCTCGGTGGTTCGGGCCTTTTTCACAAACCTTCTAATTACTTCACTTTCAGTTCCATTCGCTCAAGCCATTCCTCCCGTTCCGCGAGCTGTTCGAGCGTCGGCGTATCGGCTTTGGCAGCCTCCCAGACGTCCTGGTACTGCCGAATCAGATTCCAGCGTTCAGTGAGCCGCCACCGACCGCCCTCGCCCTCCACCATACCCACTTTCCAGAGCACGTCGAGGTATTCGTTGCGGAAATCCTCCGGCTTCACACTGGACAGCAGGGGAATCCACTCCGGCTGATTCACCACCCTGCTCCAGAGCTCATCCCCGGGCAATTCGCCGTGTTCTTGGAGAACCCGAAGGATCGCACCGTATGCTCTGGGGATCGCAAGGGGCATAATGGGTATCTCTACCCAGTAGCCGTCCTCGGCCGTATATCGAAGGCACTTCTCGGCCTGTTGATCGTGCGCCTGCACGTAGTAGAGACGACTCACCCTCCCGGAAAGCGTTGCCGCCAGCTCCAGTGAGAGATTGATCACGTTGTTGCCGCCGGTGAGGTTGACCCACATCTCCTTGCCGCGTTCCCCGACCCGGGCCAGCGCCGCAACAGTGCGCGCTACCCGTTCGTACGTGGTCCTGATGTCGCGCCGGTTCACCTTGCACCAGAAAATCGTACAGGTCGGTCGTCCGCCGCAGATCTGGCTGAGTTCTCTCGGGAGGTAGCGAGCGAGGACTTCTTTCATCGGCGCCCCCTCTTTCCTGTCACCCGTGCAGGTTCCGGCCCGGTTGTCAATGTAGGGATAGCACACAAAGGGGCGCCCAGTGACGGCATCGTAGCCGTCGATCACCTCCGGGGAACTGAAGAGCACCATGGCCTGGATGTCGCCCACCCTCTCGCCACGTTTGCGCTGTTCGGCCTCGCCCGAGCGCTCGAAGAATTCCCGATCTTCGGCTGACCATCTGCGGTACCGGTGTGCCAGGTACGAGATGGGACCAATCACCGCCCCAGGGGATCGTCCCAACCCCATGAGATGGTAAACGCCCATCGGAACCTCCGTTACCATTGAAACGTCAGGTTTTGCGACGGCTCTGAGCTAGCTCGCCACTCGCAGTGCTCTCGAAGTCCGGTTCGGCGCAATTGCCCGTCCCAGGGCATGCGGCCAGATCCGACTCACGGTTTCTTCGGTTTGTAGCGAATTCCGTTGTCACCGGGCAATTCCACGTTGTGAAATATCTCGGCCCTTCGAATCACGTCTGGGATTCCTTGAGGGTAGGCCCGGCAGCGCCACTCGCCAAGCCAGTGCGCACAACTGTGGCAGTAGTGCCGCCAGACTTTCACGTCCTCCGGTCCCCACACGAACTTTCGCCGCCGATCTTCGTTCTCCCAACGCTCCACCTTCCGCCGCTTCTCGGTCATTTTTTGAATCCCTCGAATTAGTGGTCCTTTCAAGCCCACAGCGGACCGGCAGAGGCGGTCCCTCCGACTCATCTTGGCGGTCCAGAGGTGGGACGTCCTTGATCCCGGCTTGCCCGGCAGCCTACCACCGGTCGGCCGGTCGGACTCTCGAAACAACCCACGCCCCAAAAGCTCGGCCCGCCCGCGCGATCAGATTGAAGGGACGTGCTCCTGCCCGTCCACCAACCGGAGAAACCAGCACCCGGCCGTGCGCGATCCGGTGGGTCCACCTCCCGACCGTCCACAAGCCCCTTCCCCTACAAACCAATAGCAAGCGAGGCAGGAAAGATCGGGAAAGCGCAGCCGCAACACCCCAAAACCTCCCAGCCCGAGCTGCCCGAGCCCCATATTCGGGCGAATCACAACGCTTCCATCTGCTCGGCGTCAACCAAAACCAACTCTCGCAAAGCCGCAGAGACGCAAAGCCCCACCCCACGTCCCAAACGAGGGAAAGAAACAAGAACTCCCGGCAC
>CAYXFI010000629.1:0-1937 GCA_964464205.1 uncultured Cytophagia bacterium | reverse complement strand
CGCGCGCGGAGGCCCAGAGAGAGCAAGAGAGCGTGTAGTCGGTTCGGGTGAGACGCTTGGGCAGCGTGCCAGCCGCGTTGGACTTTTCACGGAAGGAACGGCACGATCAGACTTTACGCTGTGCGCGACCACGCCGGAGTGCCTCGGTCGATCGTGAGTTTTGCGTTTGCCCGCTTCGATCGGGTTCCCTCTGTACCCGCCGGATTTCTGTGGTTCAGTCGGCCGTTCGCGGTACTTCTGAGTGTTGAGGGTTGTGGAGCCAACCGGGAGCCGAAGTATGTTTTCAGAAGATGCAGAACGAACCCTCGAAACGGGCGGCGGCGCTGAGCGGAGACTGCCGGTGTTTGCAACTGCAGTTCTTCTGCTTCTGACGACGGCAGCGCCTGGCCTGGCTCAGCGCAGGCCGTTCCCGGTGCCGGAAATTCCTTTCAATCCGCGAAGCTACGTGTGCTACAGGGCCACCGGACCGCTGACGATCGACGGCCGTCTCGACGAGCCGGACTGGGCCAGAGCAACGTGGTCCGAGCCTTTTGTCGACATTCGGGGCGAAAAGTACCCCAAGCCCCGCTACCGGACGCGCGTGAAGATGCTGTGGGACGACGAGTACTTCTACTTCGCGGCGGAGCTCGAGGAGCCGCACCTGTGGGGCCGCCTCACCCAGCGCGACACCATCATCTACCACGACAACGACTTCGAGATCTTCATCGATCCCGACGGCGATACCCACCTGTATTACGAGTTCGAGATGAACGCCCGGAACACCGTGTGGGACCTGCTGCTCGTGAAGCCGTACCGCGATGGGGGACCCTACATCACCGGATGGGACATCCACGGCCTGCGCTCGGCCGTTCACCTGGACGGGACGCTCAACAATCCGAGCGACGTCGATAGCGGCTGGACGCTGGAGATCGCCATGCCCTGGGAGGCGCTGTCCGAGTGCGCGCGGGTGCCCACTCCACCTCGGCCGGGAGACTACTGGCGGGTGAACTTCTCCCGGGTGGAGTGGTGGCTCGACGTGACCGAGCGCGGGTACCGGAAGCGGGTGGATCCGAAGATGGGCAAGAGACTGCCGGAGGAGAACTGGGTGTGGTCGCCCCAGGGCCTGGTGAACATGCACTACCCTGAGATGTGGGGTGTGGTGCGGTTCTCCGGGAAGCCAGTGGGTTCGGGACGCGAATCGTTCGAACTGCCCCGCGCCGAGCAGTACCGGTGGTTTCTCCGTCAGGTCTACTACGCCGAGCGGCAGTTCCGGGCAAACCACGGGCGGTACACGGCTTCGACCGATTCTCTTCAACTGGAGGCGGAAGTCCCACCGGGCACGAAGCTGGCGATTTCTGTGGGACCTGCCAGGACCACATTTGTCGCGAGTCTCGAAGTCGGCGGCGAAGTCTGGCTGATCCGGGATGATGGTCGGGTGTGGCTGGCGAGAGGTGAGAGGTAGCTCCAGTAGGCTTGTGAAGAACTCTCGCAAAGGCGCGAAGGCGCCAGGAACGTGCAGATACTTTGGGCACAGCCCTGTTGCATTCGAGCGGCCAAGGAGCCCAATCGCTGAAGTGGCTTCTACGCAACAGTTGCTGGACGCTAGTGGACCGCGCCGCAAATCTCAGGATTGCACGCCCCAAACGGGGACGCTGCCGACCTATCCCGCCTTCGCCGTTTTGTGCTGCAACGGTTGGGTTCCTGACGGCACGCCTACAACATGCAAGCGTCTACTTTGCCATTTCGGCCTCAATCCAGGCGGACACCTTTGCGCCCTGGCGAGAGTCCTTTCCAACACGCCTGCTGGCAGCTTGGCTTGTTCTCGTCTCCGCTGTCGATCGGCTGTTGCCGATGAGCGGCAGGCATCTGTGGGACGGGACAAATGGGACATTGACGTCGTAAGGGCCAGCTCCCGCTGGTGACAAACGGGGGCCCTGGGCCGGAGTCGGGCCTACGCT
>CAYXFI010000628.1:0-1938 GCA_964464205.1 uncultured Cytophagia bacterium | reverse complement strand
AGACGAACGCGGCTCCTGGCGAGCTGGGTCGCACCGGGCGACCGGGCGAGAAACGCAGGGGGTCACTGGCGAGCTCTCTGTTTCACTTGCACGTCCTGGGAATTTGTCTATTTTGGTGCTACACGGGAAGTGGGCTAGTCGTCAGCGAACCGATGTCAGGAGGGAGAGATGAAAAGGAACGAAGGGACGGCCGATCGTGTGATCCGCGTGTTGTTAGGCATCATCCTGCTGTACCTCGCCACGGCCAAGCTGAGTGGGACCTTGGCGGTGATCCTTGGCGTGATCGCAGTGATCCTCCTGGTCACCGGGGTCACCGGCTTCTGTGCCTTGTACAAGGTACTGGGCGTGAATACGGCGAAGAAAGAAGCGTGAACCCTTGCTCGGACGGCCGCGGACGGAAGCGCGTTCCGCGGCTGTCGAAACCAGGTGTTCAAGTACGATAGCGCAGGTGAGCCAGTAGGATTTGCGGGCTAGTTCCGATTTGGGGGTGTACTCCTGTGCCGCTTGTGTCCCTCAAGTTTTCTTTCCCCCGTGACGATCCACGAAGGGGATGTGCGCGAACAGGGATGTTGAAAGGCGGTCATTGGGTCAGGATGATCTGAGCGAGGAGTGTGTACCATGTTGCGAAATGGCAGGAGGCGCATCGGTGTGCTGACCGGCGGGGGTGACTGTCCCGGGCTGAACGCGGTGATCCGCGGCGTGGCCAAAGCCAGCATGAGCATCTACAACATGGAAGTGGTCGGTATCGAAGATGGCTACGAGGGGCTCATCGAGCATCGGGTGATTCCCCTGGACTGGGAGAAGGTATCGGGGATTCTCACCATGGGCGGGACCATTCTCGGGACGTCCAACCGGGCGAATCCCTTCCGCTGGCCGGTGAAAAAGAACGGAGACGAGATCGAGTTCGCCGACGTTTCCGACCAAGTGGTGGAGTACGTGGACGAGCTGGGTCTCGACTCTTTGGTGTGCATCGGCGGCGACGGCACCATGGCCATCGCCCGGCAGCTGAGCCAGAAGGGTGTGCGGATCGTCGGTGTACCGAAGACCATTGACAACGATATCTGGGGTACGGACATCACGTTCGGGTTCGATTCGGCACTGCAGACGGCCACGGAGGCGATCGACAAGATCCACACCACCGCAATGTCGCATCACCGCGTGATGGTGGTGGAGGTGATGGGTCGCTACGCGGGGTGGCTGGCACTCGAGTCGGGGATCGCCGGCGGGGGCGATGTGATCCTGATCCCGGAGATTCCTTTTCGGATTGAGAAAGTCTGCGAGTACGTGGCCGAGCGGCACAAGAAGGGGCGCCGCTTCAGCATCGTGGTAGTCGCCGAAGGTGCCAAACCGGAAGGTGGCGATCTGGTCGTGCAGCGCGTCGTGAAGGACAGCACGGACCCCATTCGCCTGGGCGGGATCGGCCACGTGGTGGCCAACCAGATTGAGGATATGACGGGGCTGGAGACCAGGGTGACCGTGCTCGGGCACCTGCAGCGCGGAGGTACGCCCTCCGCCTTCGACCGGATCCTCTCCACGCGCTTCGGCGTGAAGGCGGCGGAACTCTGCAACGACGGCGTCGGTGGCGTGATGGTGGCTGTGCGCGGCAACGACATCGTGGCGGTTCCGCTGAGCGACGTGGGTGGCAAGACGCGGCGCGTCGATCCAAACCACCCCCTGATCGCCGTGGCGAAAGGCGTGGGGACCTGCCTTGGCATCTGAGACGCTGGGCATTGGAGGTTGAAGAGGAACCATTGGACCGCGGTGGTCGGGCGGGTATTGGAGCATCGGGGTCGACGTTTGTTCGGCGCCGGAACATTGAGGGGACGGGATGCCGATCGGGCCAGGTGGCCCGGAGTTGAGGTGTGGTGGAGCTGGCTCCGGGAGTGGGTCCGAGCGGCCCATCGCTGAGCCAGTTCGACCAGGATCTGGCCGTTCCCG
>CAYXFI010000627.1:0-1943 GCA_964464205.1 uncultured Cytophagia bacterium | reverse complement strand
TGGCTTTCCCCTCGGGTCGAACACGTCGTAGGTAGCTTCTTCATCGCCCGAAATCCGGACCCAGAGATTCCCCTGGTCATCGAAGACGAAATCGCGAAATGCAGGTTTGCGATCTGGCACAACGATCTTGGAGCGCAGTTCCCTGTCAGAGTAGCGTTGGAGTACCTGCTGCTTCTCGGCTCGACTCACTTTTTCCGCGGCCCACTCGCGCTGAATCTGGAGTACGAGCCTGCCGTTCCTATCGTAGATGAGGATTTTGTAGCTGTCCCCATACCCGCGCGCAACTCGCCCGTCAGCCGCAACTGTCCAGTACCCGATGGGCTCAAATCCCGTCATTACAAAATGCCACGAGTCCCCCTGATGGATGGGTTTCATTCTCATGAGCGGGAACCTACCGAAGTCAACAACAGCTTTGCCGGCAGTGTCGATGCGTACGACACGGGTGTCCAGTTTGCCCATTTCGCCCGGGAACGTTCCGCTGAGTCCTACGTAGATGTTGCCTGCGCTGTCCACGCGGAGATCGGTGGCTACTCCCAGCGACAAACTGATCGTACGCACCAGACTCCCATCTGCCGAGAAAACAGTAATGCGCTGAAGCGCGCCGTCCAGCACGTACACCCGGCCCTGCCCGTCAACCGAGATACTCAAAAGTTTGGAAATCTCGCCCGGGCCTTCCCCGCTCCGTGTCAGGGGACCGAGGTACCTACCATCCGCGTCGAACACTTGCACGCGGTTCAACCTTCGATCCAGGACGTACAGGTGACCACGGTTTCCGACCGCCAGTTCCCCGACGAATACGAAACTGGTGTCCGGATTGGCGCCTTCGTTGGAGAGAACCATTTCCACCCGAAAATCCCACGGGCAACGGCCACCGGCAGGTTGTGCGCTGCTACCGGTACTTTCCGTGGTCTGCCCGGGTAACAGTGCTGCACTCTCAGCCGCAGCCGTTCCACTCCAGCCCCCACCGACGGAAAAAACGAGGACGATCAAGAACATAATCGCTATCCGCATTTCCTCTCCTCCCCGAGCGTTGTGCAACGCCGCCACACACAAATCCGGCCTTTCGGGAACCTCACGGGGCATTCGTGCCTGACGCGCGCCGTTCAGCGTCTGTGACGAAACGTGCTCGCAACACCTCTGCGCTCTCTGGGCCTCCGTGGTTAGCCCTCACCTCCCTCCCACAATTCGCACCGGGGCATCGTGGCTGAGGGTAAAGTGACCCTCAACCACGACAGGTTCGCCCGGCTTCAGCCCAAAGGCCGAGTCCAGCACCTCCACGTACTGTTCGTTCTCATGGCCAGGAGTGATGTAGCACCACTGGGCCACGTCCTGCCCCTCTGCGTTCTTCCGCACGATGAAGACGAGCTTGCGCCGATCGCGCTCGATCACCGCCCGACGCGGCACAAGCAGTCGGTTCGGCAGGATCCGGGCTTCCAGCTTCACTTCACCGTACATTCCGTCCAGCAACCTGCCCTTGGGATTCGGAAGATCCACGACAACCGTGTAGGTGCGACTCTCCTCGCTCAGCACCGGGTTGATGCCGACCACGCGCCCGGTGAACACCGTGTCCGGATAAGCGGGAAAACGTACCTCCGCCCCGGCGCCCACATGGACCATCCCGATTTCGCTTTCGAGCACTTCGGCGTCGAAGTACAGATGCGAGAGATCCACCAGCCGACAAAGTTCCTGCGAAGGACCCACCCACTGGCCGGGACTCACGCGCACCTGCCCGACGGTGCCCGAGAACGGAGCTTTCACTGTTGTGTACTCGAGCTCGAGTTCGGCACGCCGCAGCTTCGCCAGAGCGGCGGCCAGACCGCTCTTCACCGCCATCAGATCGTCGCGGCGAGATCCGGAGAAGATCTGGGCGATTTCGTAGTCGATGCGAGCGCGCTCGTATTCGGCTTCGCTGATTTCCCCCGCGCGGTAGCGTCGTTCGATCG
>CAYXFI010000626.1:0-1960 GCA_964464205.1 uncultured Cytophagia bacterium | reverse complement strand
ATCAGGCCGTCGGTGATCTCCTCGATCTCCGACGCCGGGATGGTGCCGAGCAAAATGAGTGTGTCCGGATCGTCCCAGTGGTGGTTGAACACTCGAAGCCGCGTGTACCGGCGTTCCCACTCCTCCGCAGTCACACCCAGGTGCTCGAGGATCCTTTCCCACGGCAAAACCGGATGAGTACCGAGCGCGATCAGGAAATCCAGTTGGGAAACGCGCGGTAGGAGGAGATCCGTGAGCAGGCGGAACATCATCGGCATGGGAGCGGTGCGTGTCGTGTCCGGAATCAGCACAACCACCCGCTTGCCGTCCAGGTCCCTCTTGGAAAACGCGTCCCACAGAATGGACCGCACTTCCTCTTCCGTGAGAACCGAACCCGCACTCCCGTATCCGGTGACCATCACCGCCTCCATTCCGTCAGCTCACTCAACGTGCAGCGCGTCGGTCCGCCCATCGGGCGAGTCCGACCTTCAAGTTCAAGGCCGGGTCACGCCCCCGTTGCAGATCGTCCACAGCCCTTCACTGGCTCTCCGTTCGGCCTTGCGGCACGGCTCACCCGTCCGCATCACTCCGCAGAACCGTCACAGATTGGCCAGCCATCCGCCGTCCACGTAGAGGATGTGCCCGGTGACGTAACTGCTGGCCTCGGAAACCAGGAACACCACGGCACCCACCAGTTCCCTGGGATCGCCCCAGCGGCCCATCGGGGCTCGCGACCGAACCCACTTGTCGAGCTCCGGATTCTCGCGCAGAGGGCGGGTCATCTCGGTGGCAATGTACCCCGGGGCGACGGCGTTCACCCTGATGCCGTATCTCGCCCACTCCACGGCGAGGGCCTTGGTGAGCTGGCGGATTCCGCCCTTGCTGGCCGTGTACGCAACGGTGGTCGGGCGGTGACCCTCACACATCAACGAGCCGATGTTCACAATCTGACCCGGCTTGTTCGAGCCAATCCGCTCCCGGGCGAACGCCTGGCTCAGCACAAACACCGACGTGAGGTTCATCTCCAGGACCTCCCGCCAGTCTTCGAGCGAAAGATCCAGCGCGAGGGCTCGCCGCTGAATTCCAGCCACGTTGACCAGTATGTCCACGCCGCCCGTTTCCTGTACAACACCCTGGAAGAAACCGGGTATTTCCTGCACGTTGGAGAGATCGAAAGGCTTAACCCACGCCCGCCTGCCATGGGCCTCCACCTCCACCGCGCTCCTGCTCAGTTCTTCTTTGCCCCGGGCCACGAGCACCACATCCGCGCCATGCTCGGCCAGACCTACCGCCAGGGCTCTGCCGATCCCTCGGCTCGCGCCCGTCACGAGCGCGATCTTGCCGGAAAGGTCGAACAAGGAAGCCATTCTTCGCTCCCATCCCAGATGAGAACGAGGCCGCCAGTGTCCCGGGCGGCCTCGTCGTTTCCCCAGCTACTTACGCCTTCGCTTTCACGCCACGTAGGCCGTGGAAGCGGTCTCGCCGCCGCGGCCGGTCCAGTTCGTGTGGAAGAACTGACCTCGGGGGCGGTCGATCCGCTCGTACTGGTGCGCCCCGAAGTAGTCGCGCTGCGCCTGGGTCAGATTGGCCGGCAGACGTTCCGTGCGGTACCCGTCGTAGTACGTCAACGCCGCGGTCATCGCCGGCACCGGAATACCGTGGGTCAGCGCTGCGGCCGCCACCCTGCGCCAGCTCTCCTGCGTGCTCTCCACCTTCTCGCGGAAGAAAGGATCGAGCAGCAGATTGGGGAGGTTCGGATCGCGGTCAAAGGCCTCCTTGATCTTGCCCAGGAACACCGAGCGGATGATACAGCCGTTGCGCCACAGCAGCGCAATGTTGCCGTACTTCAGGTCCCAGTTGTACGTGGCGGAAGCCGCTCGCATGAGCGTGAAACCCTGGGCGTAGGAGACAATCTTGGAAGCGTAGAGAGCCCGGCGGATATCCTCGATCATTTGCTCTCGGTCGCCACTGAACTTCTTCT
>CAYXFI010000625.1:0-1963 GCA_964464205.1 uncultured Cytophagia bacterium | reverse complement strand
GAGCCCCGGGTGAAGCTGTTCCGCCTCTACGATCTCTACGTGGAGTACACCGACAGTGCCGCAGTTTTCCGCGAGCTGGGCGCTGAGCGGTACGGCTGGTACGGGCGGTTTTTCCTGGCGGAGAAGCTCAGGCGCCTGGGGCACCTCGATTCGGCGCGGATGGCTTTTGAGCGACTGCTGTTGCCGAGTCAGGACGGGTCGAAAACGGCTGTGTACCTGCGGCTGGTTCGGATCGCCACACAGCAGGGACGGGACGAGCTGGCCCAGAAACTCTACTGGGAGGCGGTGCGGGCGATTCGGACGCGGGTGGACGCCGAGCTCGTATTCAATGACGTGAAGTACATCCTCACCGATGCCGAGTACGACCGTTGGCTCAGCTGCGCTTTGCTCGGGCAGAAGAAGAGGTTCTTCTACCAGATCTGGGCAAGGCGGGATCCGTTTCCCGCCTCACCTGACAATCCCCGGTTAGTGGAACACTACCGGCGACTCGTCTTCGCCGAAAAGTGGTATCGGCAGGATGAACCCCACCGCCCGTTTCACATCCTCGACCTGGAATGGGGCAGTATGCCCAAGGTATTCGCACTCAACGAAGAATTTCATCAGAAAGGGCTCGTGTACATCCGGTGGGGCGAACCGGACGACAAGAGTGTGTTCACCGATCAGGGGCACCCGACCTACGAGTCCTGGATCTACAAACGCACCATCAATCAGCCGCAGGTGATCGTGCACTTCGCCAACGCGGAGGACGCCTCACCGTCGGATTGGCGAATCTCGCGTCTGCCGCCCCCCGAGGTCGTGTGGGACATGGGGCTTGAGACGTGGGACGTGCGTTACCACAGCTACGTGACTGCTCACTCCGAAGTGGAGCAACTGGCCCTGGCCGAAGAGCTGGAGCGGGACCTGCGTGAGAAAGGACGCTTGCTGGTGACGGAAGAGCGGATGGTATTCCCCGACACCATTCAGCTCTTGCCAGCCCACTTCTACTGGGCGACGTACAAAGGCACGAACGGAACGCTGGACCTCAACTTCTACTACGGGGTGGCTTTCAAAGACGCGTTTGCCAAGAAGGAACCGCAGGGGCTGCGGCGATTCTTCGAAGCGGGGATCGGGATCTTCGACACCACATGGACGCCGCTCGGACGCAGGGTACGACGGTTCGCGCTGGTGAAACCGAAAAACCTCGGTCGCGGCATCGCCACCGACGCCCAGACCATTCAGCTCCGGCCGGGGATCTACAATCTGACTTTCTTCGTCCGTGACGACTCCCACAAACGGGTGGGAAGCTGGCGTTTCCTCGACACGCTGGAGACCTACAGCGAGGAGGGGCTCAGTCTTAGTGACCTCACCGTTGCCGTGCAGATTAGCCCGGACTTGCCCTTGCAGGCGGGCCGGTTCCGCCGGAGCGGCCTGGTGATCGCGCCAAATCCGAGCCGGACGTTCCTGAGGAAACAACCGATTTACGTGTATTTCGAGATCTACGGCCTGGAGCTGGATGAGAATGGAGTGGCTCACTGTCGCGTGACGTACACGCTCGATCCGAAAAGCAAGAAACGGACGGGTTTCCTAGGGCTGTTCGGGTCGCGGCCGGGCACCGTTAGCGTCGTGAACGAGTTCGAGCCGTCGTCCTCCGACGCGCCGATCTACACCGCGCTGGACGTGAGTCGCTTCGGCGCCGGCGACGTAGAGTTGCAGGTCGAAGTGACGGACCTGCGCTCGGGCCGGTCCGCGCAGAAGTCCATCACAGTGCGGCTGGTGAAAGGATAGACAAGGGGGCACACGGGGCACTTTTCTCCTTTCTCCCGGTTTTCCGCTCGCGCTTCTTGGTAGTGGGAGTGATAATTTCTCGCTTGTGGGTGATGCCGCCGGAGAGGTCGTGGACGTTTCCTCGGGTGGGTAGCAGTTTGCCCTCAGCTTGGATTTCGTTGACGTACTTGCTGACCACTGCGTCGCAGACCCCGAGGAG
>CAYXFI010000624.1:0-1968 GCA_964464205.1 uncultured Cytophagia bacterium | reverse complement strand
CGCTCGGGAGCTTACCTCGCAGATAGGCGCGAACTTTGGCGTCGCCTACAAGAAGCGCAGTCCGCATCCGATTTGGTCTCGCTGGTGCAGGTAAGCCCGTTCGAAATGTACGTTGGCAAGTCGGCCAGGGACATACGAAAGGCACTGGTGGACGTGTCGGAATTGATGATCGTGGCAGGGCCGGACAACGGACACGAGTTTGCCTTCGGGGAAGTGAATGACATCGTGCGTCTGTGCAAGCAGCCTGGGAGCACGATGGCCAAATGGTATGTGTCCCCCGAACCTGCCGCTGCCTATGATTACGGTACGCGGTTTCAGTTCAGGCGGCTCAAACTTCGGCGGGTTTACAAACCGTGGTGAGATCTCGAAAGACGGGCAACTCGGTGCGAAGATGACTCACCGCCTCGCGGGCATCGGAAAGTTGGATTTCTCCGGGTACGTTGTAGCCGCGGCTTTCACTGCGGCGGTGGTGGCAATCCTGTTCCCCCCCGTTCGGTGGGTTGTGAGTGGGAAGCAAATCCGACCGGACGTTTCTTTCAATCGCATCGAGGAGGAGGAGTTGCCTGCGGGCTATCAAACTCTCCAGATTCCCATTCAGCCCAGAATCGAGTACGTCCGTTACCTGGCGGCGGATGTTCCGATGCTGGACCTGAGGGGTAGGAGCCCGCGGGTGCCTTTCGAGATCCACGTGGAGGTGACGGATGGTGTGGCGACGGAAGTCACCTGGAGTTTGCCAGATCCGCCTTCTTTGAACAGATACGTGGAGGATGTTTGCAGCCGCTGGACGGGCTCGCTGCATTTTGCGTACAGGTTCAACGGAAAATTCCGAGTGGTCGTCTATCCGGACAAGAAATGGCGTATTGAATGGCAAGAAATCAATGTGAATAGCTTTCCACGTGGCAACGCAATGGTCTGCTACGCCGTGAGCCGCTATCGCCGTTGGTCAGGCTATCTACTGCCCCTACGCGGACTGAGAATGCTGACCAAAGTAGCCGTCCCCGAAGATGACTACGGTCGTCTTGCACAGCGATGTAGGAACCAATTGGGACTGGCTTCGAATGAACCGATCTGACTCGAGGTCATGAATCCAGCAGAACGGACACGTTCCGGGGTGATCGCGCTTCTCCTGGCTCTTTTGGTGGGGATTGCACCTCGTCGAGCCCCAGGGCAGGGACTGCCCCCTTGTGGAGAGATTGAGGGAAGCCTGGTGGCCCAGATTGTGAGTTTGCTGGAGAACGCTGGGCAGCGGCAGAACCTGACTGGGTTGGACCGTCTGGTCGAAGCGGGTACATCGTGCCTCGGAGGTCCGGGTCTGAGCGACTACCAGCGTTTCTCTCTTACGTACACGCTCGGATACGCTTACTACGTACGCGGGTTGCTGCTTCGTAGTCAGCCCGACTTTCGACGGGCTCGGCGCCTTTTCCAGGAGGCAGCATCGTTCTACAGGAACGAGTTCGATCAGACCGAAAAACAGGCCTTCGCTGCGCTGATGCCGGCGTGGTGTCTCTTGCGTTCTTACGAGCTCTCGCGAGATACTACGGCGCTAGATCTTGCAATCCAGACTCTTCGCCTGGTTGACCGGTTCGGTCGGTTCGCTCCCGATGCTCGCCTGCTCCTCGGGTTGGCGCTTCTGAAGCGAGCGGACGCCCTGCTGGACGAAGGGAAAGTGAAGGAGGCGTGGCCGCTCCAGAGGCAGGCGGTGGACGTACTTCGCCCCGTGGGTTCCCGAGGGGAGGGTCGAGAGCTCTTGGCTTCGGCGTTGCTTCGCTCGGTGCGTACGGCGTACCAGGCGCGGTTGGCCGCTTTGGACGGTGCCCCATCTGATGATGAGATCTTGGCGGTGCTGAGCGAGGTAGCAGGCGGTCGCTACACATGCGCTGCCGAAGTGCCGTGTGCGAAGTGCTTGCTTGAGCAGGGGATCGCGTTGCGGGAGGCAATTCGCCAGGCCCGTGGCGAGGTTTCTTTTCC
>CAYXFI010000623.1:0-1977 GCA_964464205.1 uncultured Cytophagia bacterium | reverse complement strand
GGAGATCCGTTTCGCCCTGCCGAAGGACGCGGAGGTGACCCTGACCATCTTCAATCTGCGCGGTCAGGTGGTGCGGACGCTGGTGAAAGGTGCGAAGACCGCTGGCTTCCACACCGTTAGCTGGGATGGCCGCGACGAACTGGGCCACGACGTCGCTTCCGGCGTGTACATCTACCGCATCGTTGCGCGTAGCGCGGACGGGTCGCGCTTCGAGCAGGTGCGGAAGATGTCCCTGATTCGCTGATTGGTACGCTAGTTCCCGGGGGGCGTCCCGACGCCCCCCGATCGGCACGGAGGCGGGGACGCGTTGATCCAGATGGGGGGTGCGTTCGGGGAAGCCCGGGCGCACCTCCCTCGTTTGCGCGCGTTCGGCGGGCTTCGTGAATGGTCACCGCAGTTGCCCGAGCGAGGAGGAAGAGCAGATGCGTGTGCTCGTGATGACCCTGACGCTCTGGCTTGCCCTCGTAGGGGCCAGCTCGGCTGCTCCCGCCGAGGGAAAGCCTGCGCCTGAGGCCAGGAAACGCGTTGTTCTTCTCAACTTCATCAAGGGTTTGCACCTGACTTCGGAACAGCAGGACAGCCTAGTCCGTCTGTGCGAGCTCGCCCAGGCGCTGGAGAGGCGGGAAGAGCAGACGGTGGGTCCCCTGGAATCTCGCTTGGAGCGGGCTCTACAGGAGCTGGAAGGGTACCTGGCGCGAGACGCCGAGATTCCAGACAGCCTGAAGCGGGAAGTGCATTCGGTCAATCTGGAGATCGAGAGCTGGAGGGCGCGGTTTCGGTCGCAGAGGGCTGATCTGGAGCGGCGCGCCCTGGCGCTCCTCACCCCGAATCAGCTGCACGTGGCCAGAACGGCCAAACTCTGCTTGATCCCGCCAACCCAGGGTGCAATCGGTCAGGATCGGGGCACGGTGCCGAAGGCGTTGGAACGCGCTCTGAAACGCCTTCGCGAGGTGCCGGAGCATCGGTATCATTTCGTGCGCGAGCGGATTCTGGCGCGGCACTTGCAAATGGTTCGTACCAAAGCGCCTGAGATTTCCCCGGATAGCCTGCTGGCCTACGAAGAACGCCTGCGCGTTGTGCTGGACGACGTTCGCAGCATGCCCGAGGGCGAGTTTCTCGCCGAGCTACCGCAGATAGCAGCTCAGCTTCGGTTGGAACCGCACCATCCCGAGCGCGAAAAGGGCGGCGATCGCGACCGCAGCATCGCGCGGCTTCTACTCGATCCCCTCGTTCCTGAGCTCCTGCGGATGGGCGAGGCGGAAGGTGCATCGGAGGAACCCCGGTCGATGGCGCAGGCTGTGGAGCCGTGAGCACTCGGGTGGCGCCAGCGTGTAGAATTCCGCGAGACGATGGGTGAGTGTGTCGGTCTGAACATCTTTGGAGCTCGAGGCACGTCCTGCAGTGCCGTTTTGCTTGGATCGGCGCTGCCGCTGTTGCTCTGTGCCCCCGGACTGTCCGTTGCGGCCCCGTCGACGCAGGGCGCGGCGCAGGAGGAGGATCTGGAGCTCAGTCTTCTGGAGATTCGACTGGAGCGAGTGAAGCAGCAGATCCTCGTGTACCGGTCTTTGTTGCTCCCGGAGGAGGCGGCCGAGCTCGCACGGCTGGTAGACCAGGCCGACAGTTCCCTCCGTTCCGGCGACCTGGAGGCTGCTTCGGTCCACCTGCTCGAGATCGAGGTGACGCTGGAAACGCTGGCCGAGGTGGGGGATCTCGATATAGAGGACGTCTCCCCGTCCGGAAAGAGCGCGGGAGCCAGCCGCGGGCGATGGGATTTCCAGTGGGCGACCGCGGCCGGGGTGGACCTGTGGCAGCAGCGCTACACCGTGCCGGTAGGGCGGACCTACAGCGGCGCCAGCGAGGGCGAGGCCAATCCCTACGCCTCGCTGCGGTCCACGCTGGCGGGGGACCTGCCTTTCGGCTCGTCCACGAACTACCTCGAATTGCGTCTGAGCAAAGACTACGGATTCGGCGTGGCTG
>CAYXFI010000622.1:0-1993 GCA_964464205.1 uncultured Cytophagia bacterium | reverse complement strand
GCCGACTGTGTCTTCTCTGTCAACGAGTGGATCCGCTCCGCCAGACGGAAGGCATTCGCCACCGGATCGACCGTCCGCTCCCGGTTGTTCCGCACGGCGGGATTGAACACTCCAAGCCACACGCTCGACCCGGTTGCCGCAGCCTGCGCTGCACTGGCCACGACCTCACCCCAAGGCAGCGGTTCGTAGTGCCAGGAACCGACCGCGTGGTGGAAGAAAACGACCGAGGGTTTTCCCGTGCCAGCCTGCACTTTTCCCATCACGTAGCCGTCCCACGCCGTCTCCTCCGGGCGCGCCGGGTGGAAGAAGGCCTCCGCTCCGGAGATGTCTTGCAGCTCCGCCAGGCGATCCACGCTGCGACCCACACGCCACTCGCTCGACCTCCAGCCACCGCTGTTCATGAAGCAAACGGCCTCCGGCTTGCGACGGTGGACGATGCCGACTACTTCCGAGAGAAAGCGAGCGGTCGTCTCAATGCGGAACTCGATGAACTGCTTCCAGGCCGGATCCGACCAGTCCTCCCAATCCGGCAAATCGCGCCCGTAGAGGCTGCGAAATCTCTCTCGGCAAGCCTCACAGTAGCAACAACCCGGATAGACGGCGGGGCCATCCAGAAACACACCGTCGATCCCGGTGCCCATCAGTTCATCAATCAAGCGGAAGAACCACTCACGCCATCCACTGTTGGGACAAAGGCTGGTCCCGGAGCCGTAGAGGGCCCGCACCTCGCCGTAGCCTCTTCCATCCCGCACCCGCTGCTCCCAGTCGGGATGCTCGGCCGCGAATTCGCGACTGTACCAGTGACAATTCACGTACGCGATGACCTTGAGACCTTCCGCGTGCGCGGCGGGCACGTAGGTGCGCGGCAGATCGATTTTCAAGCCGGGCACCTTCTCAAAGTACTCGGAATCAAACGTAACCCAATGCGCGTTGCCGGGCCAGGACCCCGGCGTGCCGTGGATCCATTCCGCCGAGACGTTCCAGGACCGCCTTTTCTCGCGCGCCCATTGCCGCAGATCGGCCCGGTTCCACTCGCTGAAATCGTCCAGAAAATCGTGCCGAAGCATCCGCTGGGGGCGCGTCCACCATCTCTTCCCAGTCACTCCGGAGCCTCCGTGCTTTGACTCAGAGACGCAGCAACCGCAGGGCGTTGCCCCGTGCGATCCGTTCACGCGCTTCGTCCGAGATCGCTGCCCGGCGGAACCACCGGACAATCGGCAGGGGCTGGCGGGGGTAGAGGTAATCCGTACCGAACAGGAACCGGTCCCGGAAACGCTCGAGGAGCTCGCAGGAGTAGTCAGGGTCGCGGGACAGGGCCGTGTAGGCGCTCTGGGCCGAGAGATCGGCGTACAGATTCGGGTGTTCGGCGAGCATTCGCTCCACCGGTCCACCGGGCACGACCGGATCGTGCAGGTAGGGCGACGGTCCCTCCGTGGGGTACACCACCTCGTCCCGCGCGTCCGCACTGATTTGCGCCCACCACGCTGGACCGTGCACGATGAAGGGAATCTCCCGAAAGCTCCGCAGGACCTCGCTCAAGCCCGGGAAACCTACACGGTCGACGTTGATGTAACTGTCGAGATGGAGCAGCACGGGAAGCCCCAGCTCCGCGCAGGCCTCGTACACGCGCATCGACAGCGGGTGGTTCACCGGCAGACCGGCCAAGTACTCGCCGAATCCGCGGCAACCCTGTTCGACGTACCGCGCCAGAAGATCGCGCACGGGGAAGTCGCCACGCACGCCGTGCCGCGGGTCGGTGCAACAGAAGGGTATGAGGCGATCGGGATACCGCCGACAAACGCGCAGCACCTCCTCCGTGGGAACGTACCAGTGAATCTCTTCCGGATTCTCTACGGCGAGGATGACGGCCTTTTCAATCCCCAAGCGGTCCATCCGCCGCAGAAGCGTCTGCGGCCGCAGTTCCGGGCGTTCGAAAACGAGCTTGCCAACGTGAGCGTGAAAGTCGATCACCGGTTCATCCTCCATTCGAGCG
>CAYXFI010000621.1:0-1999 GCA_964464205.1 uncultured Cytophagia bacterium | reverse complement strand
TCACGGCTACGGCCGGCTTCCTGCTGTGGCGTCTCAGTCCGCGTCCTACCGAGCTCAGGGTCAAGGAGAGTTTCGCCATCGTGACCTTCGGGTGGCTGGTGAGCGGACTCTTCGGCATGCTGCCGTACCTGTTCACCGGGGCCATCCCCAGCGTGACCGACGCTTTTTTCGAAACGATCTCAGGATTCACCACCACCGGGGCGAGCATCCTCACGAACATCGAGTCGCTTCCCCGCGGCATCCTGTTCTGGCGCAGCCTCACCCACTGGCTCGGAGGGATGGGGATCATCGTTCTCGGCCTGGCCATTCTGCCGATGCTTGGCATCGGCGGGATGCAGCTCTATAAAGCGGAAATCCCCGGGCCCGTAGCCGAGAAGCTCGCCCCCCGGATCAGCCAGACGGCCAAGCTCCTCTGGATCGTGTACGCGGGGATCAGTGCCGCCGAAACCCTGGCGCTAATGCTGACCGGGATGAATCTGTTCGAAGCCCTCTGCCACACCTTCGGCACCATGGCCACAGGAGGGTTTTCCCCGAAGAACGCCTCGATCGGTCACTACGGGGCAACGGTCCAGTGGATCGTGATCTTCTTCATGCTGGTGGCGGGCGCCAACTTCTCTTTGCACTACCGGGCCCTCACCGGGAACCCGCGCGCGTACTGGAAAAGCGAGGAATTCCGCTTCTACCTGGCCATCATCGGGGTCGGAACGCTGCTTCTCTTCGCGGACAATTTGGCCACCATCCACCCGAATCTCTTCGTCGGCTTCCGACATTCCCTGTTCCAGGCCGTTTCCATCACCACGACGACGGGCTACGTGACTGCGGATTTCGAGCGGTGGTCACCTTCGGCGCAGTTCATCCTGCTCATGTTCATGTTCATTGGTGGGTGCGCCGGTTCCACAGGCGGCAGTGTGAAGGTCATGCGTGTGATGGTTCTGTTCAAACAGGGTGTGGCGGAAGTCCGCAAGCTGCTCCACCCCCACGCCGTGGTTCCGGTGCGCGTGGATGGCAGACCGGTATCGCCGGAGCTGGCGCTCAACATCCTCGGATTCACTTTCCTGTACCTGTTCGTGTTCAGCATTTCGACGATTCTGATGGCTCTGCTCGGACTCGACCTGGTGACCGCGGTGGCGTCCGTAGCGGCCACCCTCGGGAACGTGGGACCCGGGCTGGGGCTTGTAGGCCCCACCGACAATTACGCCCACGTGCCGCAGGTGGGGAAATGGTTGCTGAGCTTCCTCATGGTTGCCGGCCGTCTCGAGCTTTACACCGTGCTTGTACTGTTCACGCAGGACTTCTGGAGAAAGTGACTCAACTGGAGAAATCGGCCAACCTCGGAGGTGCAGTCGCGTGCCGTCACCCGTAGCTCACAGTCTCGCGGGCGCCGCCGTCTGGAGCGCCAAATCAACAGGGCGCCGCTGGACCGGCCTGGCAGTGGCGCTCGTCGCCGCCAATCTACCGGACATTGATTTCCTCCCCGGACTGGCATCCGGCAACGTGAATCTGTATCACCACGGACCTACCCACACGTTGGTCGCTCTGGTTGCCGTTTGCCTGGCAGCGTACGGCGTGGCCGTAGCTCTTCACGAACGGCCGGGCCCGTGGGTGTGGCTGGTGGGTCTCGCCTACGGTAGTCACCTGCTACTGGACATCTTCACCCTCGACACGCGGGCTCCCTTCGGAATCCCACTCTTCTGGCCCCTCTCGAACCTGCACGTGGTCAGTCCGGTCACCCCGTTTCTGGACGTGCAGCGAGCGGCGGACCCAGGCCGGTTCTGGGCAAGCCTCATCAGCGCGCATAACCTCAGCGCCGTGTGCCGCGAGCTCCTCATCCTCGGCATCCCGTTGCTGGTGCTGCTGATCGGCCGGACGCGCCGAAGGCGGTAACTTCACCTTGAACGTCTCCGGTTCTTCCGCAGAATCTGTGCTTTTTGAACAGGCTGTAACAAGTGGGCTGGTCGGTTGGATGGGTGTCCTCTTGCAAAAAAGGCGGAGCATGACG
>CAYXFI010000620.1:0-2016 GCA_964464205.1 uncultured Cytophagia bacterium | reverse complement strand
GCGAGCCGATCCGCCGGACTGCCCCGCGAAGGATCCCACACCCGCGACCTGTCTCCCCTACTCCGGCCAGTACGACAACGCCCGAGCCTGCGCAGTCGAACACTCGGGGCTCGGGCGTGTCACGATCTCCCATTGCCGTGCAATCCCTGTCTCACATCAACCGGCGTCCCGGTGGCTCGCGTGAAGGTGTCAGCGCCACTCGCCGAGAAGCAGGCGCTTCTCCCGCGGCTCCAGGTCGGTGAGCTCGGCGATCCGCACCGGTTCGCCGGATTCCACGCTCTTCCGAGCCGCGATGCCGATCAGAATGGACATCGCTCCGTCGCGGATTCCCGCGGCCCGGTCGAACGGATCGGGTTCTTGCGGGTGCCGGAAGATCTTGTCCTGCAGTCGCCGGTCACCGCCACCGTGTCCGCGGCGCTCGATCGGCACTTTCACCACTTCGAAGTCCTTCCAGAGCTTGTGCACGATGATCGGCTCGTAGTCGACCTCCTCGGGCCCGGTTTGCGCCATCTCTTTCGCGTGGAGCTCCGCCTGGTCGACGGTCACGCGCTTCTGGTAAGGGATGTCGAGCCAGGCCTCCAGTCGACCCTCCGTGCCGTTGAACCCCACGCGCCAGCCCTCGAAGGGCGAGTACGTGGTCAGCGAGTAATTGACCACGACGTTGTTCTTGTACTTGATCTGGGCGGACATCTTGTCGTAGATGTTGATCTCCGGCCGGAACAGGCAGTTGTCGCGGATGTAGCCGTCGTATTTCTCGTTGTCCACATACAGGCGCATGAGCAAATCGTTCCTGGTGACGTCCCAGTAGAAATCGCACTCGGACTTGTGGGGGCAGGTGCGGCACCTGGGTCCGCGGAAAGGCCCATTCGCTCCGTAGAATTCCAGGTCGGCGTAAGCGAAGACTTCCTCGGGATCCGAATCGATCCACCAGTTGAGCAGGTCGAAGTGGTGCGTAGCTTTGTGCACGAAGAGCGTCCCGCTCATCTGCCGCAGGCCGTGCCAGCGGCGGAAGTATGATGGGCCGTGGTACGTGTTCAGGTACCAGTGGAAATCCACCGAGGTGATTCGGCCAATCACCCCCTGCGACAGCAGTTCTTTGATTTTCGTGGCGTAGGGGCTCCAGCGGTAGTTGAAGCCGACGATCATCTTCCGACGAGAACGTCGCTCGGCATCGATGACGTCCTGGCATTTGCGCTCGTCGATCGTGAGTGGCTTTTCGGTGAGAACGTCGCAGTCCAGTGCCAGCCCTTTGATGATGTATTCGTGGTGGGTGTCGTCGGTGGTCGTCACGATGATCAGGTCCGGCTTCTGGTCGTGGACCATTTTGTCGAAGTCGTCAGCGCGGTAGGTCGGGCACGAAACACCGATGTAGTCCCGCGCAAATTCGACCCGGCCCGGGTTGATGTCGCACAATCCTACGAATTCCAGGATGTCCGAGTAGTTGTCCGCCAGCCGTTTTCCCCAGAAGGTCACCCCGCGGATGCCCGTGCCCACGAGAGCCACCCTCAGCTTTCTGGACTTTACCAAAGCTGAAGCCCGGCGACGGAAAAGCGGCTCCGGCCGTCAGCATTCCCACGGAGTGCAGGAAACGCCGCCTCGACACCGTTATGGTCTGACCTTCCGGTGTTTTGTGGCCACATTGGGTGAAACCGCAATTGTGGAGCCACCGTGTGCAAAACCGGGCGGGATGCTTGCGGAAAAACACGCTCTCAGGTGCGGCTTGGGATGGTCGAATCCTCCGAAGGCAGGACAAACCCAGCGTTTGCCGACCAAACCCGGCGCGTAGCACCACGCAGATTGGAAGCCAGATCTACGACAGTACGGGCCGTTTGTCAACTTGTTCGTTTCGACACGGTGGCCAGGCGGGATTGGAAAGCACAAAGGCGCACATCCCCACCCAACCCCTTCGCCTCAACCCGAGGACGCGTGGGAGCGCGTCCCTCCACATCCGGGCATGCCTAGCTTAACAGAGGGCTGCGCTCCTGTCCGCCCCGCGGCGCGTAGGACGCACCGAGC
>CAYXFI010000619.1:0-2016 GCA_964464205.1 uncultured Cytophagia bacterium | reverse complement strand
TAGTGCGAGAGATCGAGCGCGATGTAAAGGGACTCGTCCGAGCAGGCCATGTACAACCTGGCCCGGAAGTCCGGGATTGTGGAGAATACCACAGCGCTGTCGATCAATGGCCATTCTGGTTCGATGGTCCCGTCGATGTGCGGTGCGAATCGTGGGATCTCCGGGGGGATGGGGTAGCGCGGGTAGGGATCCCGACCGTCGGGCAATCCGTCGGCATCGGTGTCAGGGTTCTGCGGATCGCTCCCCTCGAACGTTCCATCGAGGGCCTCTTGCCGATCTGTGTACCCATCTCCGTCGGTGTCTGGGGTGGAGGCGTTGCTTCCGAAACGCCTTTCGTCCAGGGGTACCAGCGGTTCGTCGTCCGGAAACCCGTCATGGTCCGCATCGAGTGTTTCCCAGATTCCGCCCCACTCAGGTGTCAGGTCCTCGTAATCCCTGAAATGGCGCAACATTTTGGCCTGAAAATCGAAATGCTCACCGCAGGGGACCGGGAAATTCCAGGGTTGATCCCCGTGGTACATTTCGGGGTGACCGTTGGCATCGTACAGGGCGTCGATGGCATGTTGCACCTCGTGCACGAAGATCCAGGTGAGCCCACTGGCTTCCCTCGCCGGGAAAAGCACGCCCGTACCCACTGGCCATTCGGAGTGGGAGAAACCTGTCTCTCGCCTCGGGCCGGGCAGGCTCAGGTGGATCACGCCGAAGGACCAGTAGCCGGCCACAGCGGGACACAGTCGGAAGATGATGTCGTACTGGGTGTTCATCACGCCCCGCTCGGTGAGGTCGGCCACGGTCTGCGCCAGGTGCGTTTCGTCGGGGCTTCCGAACTCGCGGTAGTTTCGGATCAGCACGTAGTGGAGATCGAGGTTGAGTTTCATCCCCGAGTTGCGCCAGTAGAAAAGCCGCGCCCGTTCCAGCATTCTGCGGATCCAGCCGAGATCCTCGTCCGGGATCCGCCCGCGGTTCGTGTTCATGTAGACCACCACGGCCACCCTCAGAGTAGCAAAGCGATAGTACTGACCCGTCTCGCTCACCGTTCGGGCGGGCACTTCGAGGCTCTGCCCGATTTCCGTGTGCGGGCCACTGCGTGCCGTGACCTGGTACCAGTAACGAGCGTTCGGACTCAACCGCGAGTCGACGTAGAAAGTGTCGGGCCCGACGTAGGCCACTAGCCGAGGAACGGGCTCACCCTCTTCCCGACGGTAGATGTTGTAGCCGAGCACCGTGGCCAGGGGACGCCAGCTCAGAAGAACGCAGCTACTCAGGGGGACCAGCCGAAGGTCGGCGATCTGAGAGAAGGCAGAAGCTTCGTACGAGGGTAGGCTGAGTGCGTCGTCCTGGCCGACTGCGAGGACGATGTAGGCGAATCGGCACGTGTCGCACGCGCTGGTATCTTCAACCGCGTTTCCTTCGACACCGCGGGCAATGCGCCGGTACTGGTAGCGAGGCCGTCCGTCGGAGAGCGTGTCGACCAGAGATCGGCGGTACACGTCGTACGTCAGCCCGGGGCTGGCATCCCAGCGGACGATCGTGCCCTGTTGCCCCCTTTCGGTCCGCACGTTGATCGGAGCTGGAGGCAAGGGAACGGGCCGCAACGTGTCGATGGCCGGGAAGTAGTACCACGGGATCTGGGTCACCTGCGCTTTGATGAGACCCTGCTGGGAAGTCTCGGCGCAGGTGAACAGCACGAAGACGCTGTCTCCCTCGGCGATACCCGGGTCGTGGAAATTGGCCAATTCCACGCCGAACACGCCAGTGCCCGGGATGTTGGGCTCCGTTCCTCCGTCAGTTCTGGGCGAGCGGTGTGTGAGAATGATGTCGCGGTTGCCGTTCAGATAGGCGATGTAGCCGGCCGCGGGCGGAGTGTGTCGGCAGGGGGAGCCGTCGGCGTGGTACACGAAGTTCTTGAAGTACACGGACTGGCCGTGCACTGGTCGAAGTGCCGTGAGCAAGCTCACGGTTCCCAGCAGAGCTAGCCAGCGGAGACGCATCGAGGAGCGCACGTTCATCGGTCCT
>CAYXFI010000618.1:0-2043 GCA_964464205.1 uncultured Cytophagia bacterium | reverse complement strand
CAACAGGTGTCCCCGGAACCGGCGCCGCCACAGAAACGTGCCCGCCGGTTCCGCCTGGTCAGACCCGTCGACCCGTACCGTGTTATGGGCGGAAGTCGACCGGAGGGCTTCTCGCCACTCCGGCGAGCCGTCGTAGGCGTAGGTCCCAGGATCGATCAGGATCGGTTGCTCGTCCACAAACCAGGCCAGGCTCAGTGCGTCCGCGTGGCCGTGAGCCGCAAGCTTGTCATCCCCCAGAGGACCCGCGTCGAACACGAGCACAGACCAGCCATCGGCTCGCCACCTGGCGACGGCGTAGCCACCGTCCGGGTACAGGCGCAGCTGAGCCACAGGAAGCGCGGCGGCCCGCGTCGTCCCCACCTGTTTTCCGAGCAACCAAAAGGGCAGCTCCCCGCTAGGATTCGTGTCTTCGGGAAGCTCCCGCTCACGCAACGCTGCCCACAGCTCCAGCGCGTCCAGGGGTAGGTTGGGATCGGTACTGAGCGGCAGCACGTGACCACCGTCTTCGTCGCCGAACCACGGGAATAGGCCGTCGCCCGCGTGCACGTCGAGGAGGAACTCCGCCATCCTGTCCGCCAGGCGCCGCGCGTCGTCAGGGACCACGAAGCCCAGCCACTCGGCCAAAACCTCGCCGAGCAAAGCGTAAAGGAGCACGTAGGCGTGATAGTAGGTGCTCCGCTCACGCGACACCCCGTCGTCGGCCACCTGGCGGCGAACTTCATCGAACAGCTGCTCGAGCGCCCCAACCGCTTCTCCTCTCGCCCCTTCGACGAAAGCCAGCCCCCACGCCAGTCCCAGCAGCTCACCGATGAGATGGTTGTTCGCCGAACTTCCGTAGGACAGGTGCCTCTGCAAGTAGCGAACGTGGAACCGGAGCATCCGTCCAACTCTACGACAAAGAGGCGACGAAGAATCGACGGCATCAGCAACCTGGCCCAGCGTCCAGATCCAGGCCAATAGTCGCAAGGCGACCTCCAGCGCGCGGGTCCAGTTGACCCCCCGAAGTGGGGGATTCTGCCGAATCCAGCTGTCCAACTGGTTCAGAATCTCCCGCGCGAAACGCGAATCCCCGGTGAGAAGACAGGCCTGAGCCAGCCGCAACAGATGCTGGTGTCGATTCAGTTCCCACGTGTACTTCACCTCGCCTACCAGCGAGGAATTGCGGTAGTCGACACGCCTGTAGAAACGCAGCGGGATGCTCCCGCCCGTTTCGAAATTCCGATTCCAGTCGATCTCGGCGGGCAGGCGAAACTCGCGTCCGAACAGGGGAATCCGGTGCGCGAGAATGCCCTCCGCCTGGAGCAACACATCCCGGATCAGACTCGGGAATCGCTCTCGCACCTGCAGCGGATCGGCAACCCGCTCCCGCGCGGAGAGTCGAGAGAGTAGCTCCCGGTTCAGCTCGCACTTGGGAGACCCGTCGTACCGCTCTAATTCCCGGGCCCACCGCGGGGCTAGAACAGCCCACTCCCAGCCAGCGTACAAAGCATCCCAGGCGCGTCGCGCGATTTCGGCCGCGTTCATCTGCCGCAATCGATTCCACCGCCAACTGAGTTTTTCCAGGGCTCCCTTCACCTGCGCACCTCCCCCGGACCGTACGCGGCCTTCCGCTCGAGGGTCTTCCGTATCACCTGGCTGATCTCCAGCGCCCTCGCCTCCCAGCTATCTCCGGCCACCGCCCTCAGGCGACGCAACCGTTGCTCGGGACGGCCGTCCGCCAGGTTGCGACGGATCGCATCGGCGAATTCTTCCGCGTCGCGCGCCAGGTCCACCAAGCCGCGCCAGTCCCGCACCTCCGGGTAGTCCACGCTCACCACTGGCCTTCCCGTGGCCAGGTACTCCCGGAGCTTCACGGGGCTTCGATGCCGGTCGTATTCGTGGTCGACGGTCAGCGGCAGAATGCAAACATCGAAGGCCCGGGCGTAGCGAGGCAAGTCCGCGTATCTCTTCTGACCGAGGAAGTACACGTTGCCCAGCGCCTCCAGTGCGGACACATCTTCCTTCACCTGGCCGAGGAAGACGAACGACACGTTCGGCAGCCGC
>CAYXFI010000617.1:0-2045 GCA_964464205.1 uncultured Cytophagia bacterium | reverse complement strand
AGACGTCGATCGATTCGCATCGGGCTCCAAAAGAGAAGGGGAGAAGACCCAAGCCTCCTCCCCTTCCAGAAGTTTCACGCCGCTGGGCGAGCTACTACTTCATCAGCGTCATCTTTCTGGTCACCACGTAATCGCCCGCCTCAAAGCGGTAGATGTACAGCCCGGTGGGAACCGGCCGACCGAGCTCGTCGCGGCCGTCCCACTTCACCCGGTAGTAACCGGCAGGCTGCTCGGTGTCCACAAGAGTGGCAATCTTTTGGCCCACAATGTTGTACACCGTCAGCTGTACGCGGGCGTTTTCCGGCAGTCCGTACCGGATGGTCGTCTCCGGGTTGAACGGATTCGGGTAGTTCCGGCTCACGAAGTACGTCGTCGGCACGTCGGCCGTGTTCTCACGCGCCACAGCCGTCTCGCGCCACTGGCTTCCGAAAATGTCCACCGGCGGCACGTACAGCGGCTGCGAGTCGTCGATCAGCAGCGTGTGGTTCATCGCGAACCCGGCTTCGTTGTCCATCGGGATGTTGCCGCCGTTCAGGGTGTCCACGCCATCCGCGTAAATGCCGTATTTGTACAGGTGCGCGGACATCTCACCCTGCTTGAACAGCACCTCCGTGGTCCAGATCTTGTCGCCGGGCGTTTCGTCGCCGTGGGTGCCGTCGTCGTACATCCGGACGAGCTGGTTCGTGTCGGCCACGGCCCAGCTACCCCAACCACCCTGGCCGAGCGGCACAAAATCGCCGTTCAACCACACGCTCTTGATGTTCACGAACGGCTGTTTGTTGAACCAGTCCACCGCGCCGTCCACGTTCACGCGGAAGCGGACGGTCACGTCCTGGGACAGCGGATGTCCCGCAGGGGAAATGTTCGGCTTCCGCGGCGGCAGAACCAGATCTTCCCCGGTGAATTCGAACTGGTGATCCGAACCGGCCTCCCAACCGTTGTCGAGCCACTTGTCGGTCGGGTAGGCTCGGAATTTCCACTTCTGCATCGAGCCGGGGGCAGCCGTGATCGGGATCTCGTAGACGTACAGCGACGGATCGAACAGGTCGGGTACCATCGATTCGCTGTTCGACCAGCCGTTGAAGCTGCCCACCACGCGGATGCTGTCCGTGGCCGGATCGAACCAGCCCTTGGTCAGCAGCTCGGACATGTCCGCCTGGAACTTCACGTTGGCGGTGCGAGCCACGACGCTCACGCGATCGAAGTAGTCGAGCGGTACGAGCTGGTGTCCGGTAGTCACTTCGTACTCGCGGTTCGGATCACCCTCCCAGCGATCCGGTTCGCCGGGCCGCAGAATGACGTACTTGAAGTACAGCTTCTCGCCGACCAGCGAGTCCGGCAGGACGTAGGTCCGCACGAAGATGCTGTCCCCGTTCGCGTCGCTCAGTTCGTCCTCGCCAGTCCAGCCATTGAAGTTGCCGCGCACCACCACCTTGTCGTTCGCCGGGTCGAACAATCCCGACAGCATCTGAATGGACATGTCCACCTGGAACGTGACCTCGGGCGAGGGGCGCTGGCTGCCGAACACGTCCGTGGCATTCACGAACACGGGTTGCGTGTCATCGATCTGAATGAAGTGATTCTGCGCAAAGCCAGCCTCGTTGTCCATCGGGATGTTGCCCTGGTTCAGCGTGTCCACGCCCGCCGCGTAGATGCCGTACTTGTAGAGGTGGGTGTTCATCGTGCCGGACGTGAACACGACCTCAGTGGTCCAGATTTCGTCGCCCGCCACTTCGTCGCCGTGGGTGCCGTCGTCGTACATTCGGATGAGCTGGCTCGTGTCGGCAACCGCCCAGCTACCCCAGCCACCCTGACCGAGGGGCACGAAATCGCCGTTCAGCCACACGCTCTTGACGTCGACGAACGGCTGTTTGTTGAACCAGTCCGTCGCGCCCCGCACGTTCACGCTGAAACGCACGGTGACGTCCTGCGAGAGGGGACGACCCGCCGGCAGGATGTTGGGTTTGCGAGGCGGCAGCGTCATGTCCTCCCCAGTGAAGGTGAACTTGTGGTCGGATCCGCTCTCCCAGCCGTTGTCCAGGAAC
>CAYXFI010000616.1:0-2050 GCA_964464205.1 uncultured Cytophagia bacterium | reverse complement strand
AAGCTCCACGTACGGATCGAGCGCGAAGCCGGGAAGTGCGATGGCCTCTTCCCAAAGCTGCACGGCGCGGTCCCAACGCTGCTGATGCTTCAACAGGGACGCGAGTTCCACGAGCAGGACTTTTCGCACCCTGGGACTGCTCACGTGAGCCAGGCTCTTTTCAACAACATCAATGGCCTGCTCGGTTCTTCCCCGCTGGTGGAGGAGGCGCGAGGCCTGCCGGTAGTCGGGTTCACCCGGAGCCGCCCCGGGGTTCTCGAGCACGCGCGCGCTCGCGTCGAGGAGTCCGACCAGGGTCAGGATGTCCAGGCGGTTGTGTTCGAACACGGCCTGCAGAGGCCACGGATCGCGATCGCGCAGGTAGCGGAAGTAGATCTGGGGCACCAGGTAGCTGGGCACATCCCCGTCCCGGCGCACGCCGAGGATGTGCTGCTCAGCGCGGGTCAAACTGCACTCACCGAGCGCCCTTTTCCAGAAGCGTCGCACCGGGTAGAGGAGATCGAGATGGAGGGCCGGCTCGAGCGGCCCGCGAATCCTGTGGAAGATGAGGCGCTGGTTGATCAGCTGCGCGTCGAATGTCTTCCCGTTGTACGAGACCCATTTGGGGCGCGCCTCGAGGACCAGACTGGCCAGATGAAGCGCCGTCCGCTCTTCGTCAAAATCGCGGGCGAAGTATTGCTCGATGACGAACTCACCCGCGGAGAAGTAGCCGATGCCGATGAGGAAGGGCATCGTGCCGGTTCCCCCGGCCAGCCCAGTCGTCTCGGTGTCGACGAAACAGAGCTCTTCCACGAGGGCGTAGTTCGACCGTGCGCTCCGGTCGAGTGCACCGAAGGTATGCGGCTGGCGCTCGCGGAGCTCCCGGAGGGCGAAACGACCGTGGGAGAACTCCGGCGGGTACTTCTCCACAATTCGCACGCAGCGACCGAGGGGCGTTTCCACCACCTCCCCCCAGGGAAGGGCAGGGAGCTCCGTTTCCCGCTCCTGAGGGCGCTCCACAGCGGTGTGCTGACTCAGTCGGTGCGCCCAGTCCAGTCGGTCACGCAGGTTCATTCGACCATTCGGCTCGGTTGTGTTCAGGTCTTCGGACTCGTGGGTCGTTTTGTGGGCCTCCGGTCGAGACGGCTGCTACGGAGGGTGTTCAGCGGGGCTACGGTTCGCCGGACAGCTCCGGAGCTGGACTTGCCGTCCTCCCCTGCACGGTTTCTGGGTCTCCGGAGCTGCGACGGTTTTCTCAGCGCCCTTGAAGCTTCCCGGCCAAAGGATCCTGCGTTTCCCGCATCCACCACTGGAGTCTTTCATCCAGATCTTGTAGGACGCCCGCGTACCCCGGTTGTTCCGCCAGATTCCGGGTCTCCCACGGATCTTCCACCACGTCGAACAGTTGCACCCGGCCGACGTGCGGGTAGCGGATCAGCTTGTAGCGTTCGGTGCGTACCATCCGTTGGTATTCGCGGTAGGCCCCGTAGATCGAATCGTAGATCCGGCTGCGCTCCCCGGTGATCAGCGGTACCAGGCTGGGGAACTGGACCGTTTCCGGGACCGGGATGCCCGCCATCTCGCAGGTCGTGGCGAAGGCGCTTTGAAGGTACACGAGCGCGTGGATCCGCCGATTCTTCGGGATTCCCGGACCGCACCAGACGTAGGGCATCCGGACGGAGCAGTCGTACTGATTCTGCTTGCCCATCAACCCGTGTTCGCCCACCGCCAAACCCTGGTCGGAGGAGAAAATGACGATCGTGTTCTCGGCCTGTCCCGTCTCCTCGAGTGCGTCCAGAATGCGACCAATCTGGTAATCCGTGTAGGTGATCAGAGCGTAGTACTCGCTCAGGTGAACGCGGATCGCCTCCTCCGTCCGCGGGAAGGGAGCAAGTCGTTCGTCGCGGATCCGCGCATCGCCCTGGTCGAAAGGATGCTCGGGCAGGAAATTCGGGGGCACCCGGATCTTGCTCGGCGGATACAGGTCCAGGAATTCCCTGGGCGATTGCCGCGGGTCGTGAGGGCTGTGAAACGCCACGTACAGGAAGAAAGGCGTGTCGTCGCGCCCGCC
>CAYXFI010000615.1:0-2051 GCA_964464205.1 uncultured Cytophagia bacterium | reverse complement strand
GGCCACATTTTCTCAATCACCACACCGAAGCGCTGAGCACGGCCCGAAAGCCGGTTTTCCCCGGCCAACGCGGGAAGGGGCCGAACTGCTTCGGCGACTTAACGCCGAAGTTTGGCAAGGGAATCGACCATGAAGCAAATGCTTGTCCTACCGCTGTTCCTGACCGTTTTCTTCCAGGCCCGGGCCTCCGTGGATGCTGGAACGCCGGTGCGGAGAGCCGATCGGCTCTGGGCCGCGGGTGACACCGTGATCACGCTGAATCTGCCCACCCGTCCCGACGACGCCCCCACCGGTTCGGAACTGGCGCGCCGCGTCGCAGGGCTCAGCCTGAAGGACCGCGAAGTCGCGATCGTCCACGAGATCCTCTCGGGGAACGTGCCGTCGTTCGGCCGCTTTCTTCGCGCGATCCGGCTCGTCCGGGAGCTGGGCTCGCAGCGCTACGAACTCACCATTTTCGTGGCCTGCGACTACCTGGCCGTTGGTTCAGACGAAGATTACCTCTACACCCCGATGACCCCTTCCACCGCACAGTACCTCGCCGACCGATTGGGCTGCATCCTCCCCACGAAGAGAATGGTCGACATCATCTACGCCCGGGCCGACGTGAAACTGCGGCCCCAGCCAATTCCGCCTTCCGACAAAATGACCACGGTGCCCGTCTTCCTCCAGCACACAGACTCCATCCGGCAGCAACTCGCCCAGATTGGCATCGACCGTTCGCAGAATCCCCTCGTGGCCGGGCACAAGAAGGACATCATCATTTCCAAGAAGATCTACACCCCGGACCGGAGTTACCCGCGGGTGGTCATCTACGGCTGGCACAGGAGCGTCAACGATCCGATCCAGCCCGTTTACAACGGGCACCACGCGAACTACGCCGACTACTCCCACGGCGTGCGTTTGATCTCCGACCTGGCGATCCTCAACGGCGACACGGTGAGGGTCTCGGAGATTCTCCGGAGCGTCGAGCTTTCATTTCTCCTGAGCGACGAGGGGGTGATTCCAAAGCCCTACTACCCCGCCAGCGACTTCTTCTCGTCTGTCACTCGCCCCTCGCGATCCTCTCCCTCGGACTTCGAGCTGTACCCCAATTACCCGAATCCCTTTCGTTCGGGTACGACGATCCGGTACTCCCTCCGAAAGCGGGCTCACGTGACCCTGGCCGTGTACGATTCCATCGGGCGAGAGGTCTCGGTCCTCGCCGACGCGTACCAGCGGGCCGGTGATTACGCCACGCGCTTTCGCTCGGAGGGCCTGCCGGTGGGAATCTACTACCTGAGACTGTCAGTGGGGGGAATCCAGCAGGTGAGGCGGATCGTGCTTGTGAAGTAGATGCGTACCGGGCACCGTCCCGAGCGCCCGGCACGCAGTCCCGAATCAGTACTGGTGGCTTGTGACTTCGATCCGCTTTTCGAGGACCGCAAACCACGGTCCACCGAGGTGGTGCAGTGGACGCAGCGCCCGGTCCTCAGGCAGACGCCACGTTTCGTCAAAGGCCTCGTCTTTGGCAAACGCAGCCACGATCCGACCGACGAAAACCGTGTGATCCCCCGCCGTCACGCTCTGTTCGACCGCACACTCCAGGTGCCCGAGACACTCCGCGATCCTCGGAGCCCCGATCTTCACGCCGGGCTCGGGCGTGAGCCCAACTGCGGCGAACTTGTCGTCCACTTCCGCACCACTGATGTCGCCCGCGTGCCGAACCTTCTCGGCCAGATTAAGTCCCGGGATGGAGAGACCGAACTCGCCACTGCCTACGATCAGGTCGTGCGTGAAGCGCTTGGGGGCAATGGCCACCGCGCAGAGAGGCGGATCGTGGCTCACCGGTGTCACCCAAGCTGCAGGCATGAAGTTGGATCTCCCCTCGTGCGTAGCCGTCACGAGCACGACGCAGCCAGGATTCAGCAAGCGATTGCCCCGTCGGATGGGAACTTCCACAAACATCGGCCTTCCTCCCCTGCTCAAATTCCCAGGCGCTACTGCTGCAGCCCGAAGACCGGCGGGAGCCCAATCCAGTCAGAACCGCTTTTGCCGGAAGTGACAGTACGGCG
>CAYXFI010000614.1:0-2054 GCA_964464205.1 uncultured Cytophagia bacterium | reverse complement strand
GAGGAGATCGCCAAGGAGGCGTTGCGGCAAATTGAAGTCGACTACGAGGTGTTCCCCTTCGTTCCTGACCCGGAAGAGGCCATGAAACCCGGTGCCCCCAAGCTTCACAAAGAGGGGAATGTGCGCGACGGGAAACCCCGGGTCTACGAACGAGGCGGCGTGGAGGAGGGCTTTCGGCAGGCGGACGTCGTCGTGGAGGATACGTTTCGGACCCAGGTGGCCCATCATGCACCCACCGAACCTCACGTCTGTATGGCCAATGGGGAGGAGGATCAGATGACGGTCTACGAGTCCACTCAAGCCACCTTGCGCGTGCAGCAGGCACTGGCTTCCATCTTAGACCTGCCTCTCAACAGGGTGCGCGTGGTGAACTATTTCATGGGCGGCGGGTTTGGCAGCAAGCTGGGGCTGGAAAAGCAAACCGTGCTGGCGGCGCTGGCGGCTCGGAAGCTGGGGAGACCGGTGAAGACTGTGGTTGCGCGAAGGGATGAGTTCGTGGCGACGGGCAACCGGCCGCCCTCACTCCAGAAGCTGAAAAGTGGAGGCCAAGAAGGACGGTACGCTCACGGCGATTTCACTCTGGTCGGTGGGGCCTGGCGGAGCCTGCCGTGCCAGCAGTGCCTACCTGGGCACGCCGGCACGTGAGATCTACAAGCGCCCCAACGTCCGGACCGAGGAGTGCACGGTGTACATCAACGCGGGTCCAGCCCGACCGAAACGGGCTCCCGGGCACGTGCAGGCCATCTTCGCCCTGGATTCAATCATGCATGAAGTGGCCGAAAAGCTGGGGATGGCCCCGCTCGAGTTCCGGCTCAAGAACTACGCCGAAATCGACCAGGTGCGGAAGCGGCCGTACACGACCAAGCGGCTGCGCGAGGCTTACGAAGCGGGGGCAAGGCCATTGGCTGGTACCAGAAGCGCAAGAAGGCACCGGGCTCGGATCCCGGGCCCTTCAAGCGCGGCGTCGGGATGGCTACGCAGATCTGGGGTGGCGGCGGTGGTCCGCCCGCGTACGCGACCGTCGAGATCGCTCGGGACGGCTCGGTGATCGTCCGGTCCGGTTCGCAGGACATCGGCACCGGCACGCGCACGGTCGTGGCTCAAATCGCCGTCGAAGAGCTCGGGGTGGACCTCGACCGCGTGAGGGTGATCACGGGCGATACGGCCCTTTGCCCCTACGGTCCGACCAGCGGTGGCAGCGTGACGGCTGCTTCGATCACTCCGGCTGTGCTTGCGGCGGCTGTGGACGCGAGGGAAAGGCTGAAAGAGTGCGCGGCCGATGAACTGGGAGTACCGTCGGGGCAGTTCGCCTGGGCCCCCGGCAAGTTCTTCGTCAAGACCGCGCCGGAGAAGTCGATCGGCTTCGAGGAGGCTGCCCGGCGCCTGCGAAACATCATGATTGTAGTCACGGGCGCCCGTGCGCCGAATCCCGAGGGCTACACGATCAATTCCTCTGGCGCGCAATTCGCGGAAGTGGAGGTGGATGTCGAGTCCGGCCGCGTCCGCATCTTGAAGATCGTGGCAGCACGCGACGTGGGCCGAGCGATCAATCCGCTCACGGTTCGTTGCCAGTTCGACAGCGGCGTTCTGATGGGACTCGGCTTCGCGGTGCTGGAGCGGCGGTGGATGGACCCCAACGTCGGGCGGATGATCAACACCAATCTGCACGACTACCAGATCCCGACGATGACCGAGGTTCCGGAGATCGAGGTGATCATCGTCAGCGACGCCGATACCGAGGCCAATCCGGTGGGCGGCAAGGGTATTGGCGAACCGGCGATCATTCCGACGGCCGCAGCCATTGCCAATGCGGTGTACAATGCGATTGGCGTGCGCATCAAGGAGTTGCCGATCACGCCCTATCGGGTCCTCGAAGCTCAGGGCAGGGCTTAGAGTGCCCTCTGGTGACGGTCTCAGAGGGAGTGTTTTTCAGTCAGGTTCGCAAAGAGGGTTGTCATGCGAAATTTCGGGCACATCAGCGCTCGTTCGGTGAGCGAGGCTTCGTGGTTGCTTGTTGACAAAGGGAAGGCAGCCGTTGTCATCGCGGGCGGCCA